>CALRVU010000008.1:0-18696 GCA_943371685.1 Bordetella parapertussis
CGGGGCTCGGGGCGCTGCTGACTCAAGCGTCATTCCCCACGGGTACTGCTCAGGGCGAGGCAGGATTGGAGGTCGATACGGCCCAGCCCATGCGCTCATGCCCGTACTGATTCCAGATCGGGCTCTTGCCAGCCGTGAAGGACGTGTAGCGCGGTGCGCCTGAGCCGGTGGTGCCGCCAAACAAGCCGGCCGTGACGGTGCCACCGGTGTAGGTCGGATGGGTATCGTCAGACTGGATGTAGTCGTAGCTGCTGCTGGCCGAGACAAAATGGGCATTGGCATCGCGCACGGTGGCGCGCAGCGTGGCTGTGGTGCGCGTCAGATAGCTGCTCTCGCTTTCGCCCGTGACATAGCGCAGCCCTGCGGAGTCGACCACCCCGTCACCATTGCTGTCGTAGTCGGCGCCCATGTACTGCGCGAAATTATCCGTGCACTGAAAGCCCTTCTGGCGCGCGTACTCACACATCCAGTAGTTCATCTTCGCCAGTTTGGGAAGGAAGACGTTCTGCAGGTTCACCGTCGCCCCCGTCGAGCCATCCTTGCAGGTGCTCTGCGTGTTGTCGGCCGCGTAGCCCGGATAGTGCAGATTCGAGATCACCTTCAGCTTGGTACCGGCATAGGCATTGGCATTGATGAAGTCCATGGCCGCTGCGACATAGGTCTTGCAGTTGTTGACGGCAGCGTCCATGCCAGAGTAATTGCAGGTGCCGGTTTGGCTCTTGAAAGCCGAGCGTGCCTGCAGGCCGTCATTGCCGCACATCTCGAAAGTCACCACCCGGGTCGAGGCGGCTTGCATGTAGGACTTTTCGGCGACGATCTTGTTGTTGTAGACATCCGAAGCGATGGCGCCAGACTTGGCCCGGCGCACGCTCTCGATGTCCGCGTTCCAGAGCGCCGAAAGGTACTCCGCGTCCACCGTCGGGGCGGCGTACTTGGCCGCGTTCACGGTCGATCCGTTGTAGCCTGCATAGATCGAGTCACCGTAGGCCACCAACCGGTACTTGGCGGTGGTTCCGGCGCGGTCGATGGTCCAGGAAACGTTCTGGGTCAAGGTGCTGGCCATGGCCTGCGAACCCAGGCCCAGAAGGCACAGAAACGGCAGCAGTGCGCACAGACGCGCGCCGATCCGGGAACGGTTGCTCATCAAATTCTCCTGGCTTGTGGTGGGAGTCAGACTCGGCAACTCGCCCCGGCATGGTTTACCGGCGGACGCCCTGCTTCAAGTCCACCCGCACGCTAGCACCGCACGGGATGGTCTGGTTCGCGGGGAATCCCTCTGTGGGCGTCGCTTCAATACTCGCCGTATTGAGCGTCGGGTGCGAGATTGTCGAACTTGGTGGACTGCCGGAGGAACGCCAGATGCACCGTGCCCACCGGGCCATTCCGCTGCTTGCCGATGATGATCTCGGCTTGCCCCGGAAACTTGGATTCCTTGTTGTAGTAGTCATCCCGATAGATGAACATGATGACGTCGGCGTCCTGCTCGATGGCACCCGACTCCCGCAAGTCGGACATCATGGGCCGCTTGTCGGTCCGGGTCTCCACGCTGCGGTTGAGCTGAGACAGCGCGATGACCGGACAATTGAGTTCCTTGGCCAAGGCCTTCAAGCTCCGCGAGATTTCAGAGATCTCGGTCGCCCGGTTCTCGCCGGTGCTGCTGTTGGTGCCGCTCATCAGCTGCAGGTAGTCGATGACGATCAAACCCAGCTTGCCGCATTGACGGGCCTGGCGCCGGGCGCGAGCCCGCAACTCGGCAGAGTTCAGCGCAGGCGTCTCGTCGATGAAGACCGAGGCCTTCGAGAGCTTGTCGACGGCTTCCGTCAGACGGCCCCATTCGTCGTCTTTCAGGGCACCGGTGCGCAAGTGCTGCTGATCGATGCGCCCCAATGAACCGACCAGACGCAAGGCCAGCTGCGAAGCGCCCATTTCCATGGAGAACACGACCACCGGCAAACCTTCATTCACCGCCACGTTCTCTGCGATGTTCAGGGCGAACGCGGTCTTGCCCATGGATGGACGGGCCGCAAGGATGATCAAGTCCCCGCCTTGCAGACCGGCCGTCATCCGGTCCATGTCATAGAAACCGGTGCGCACGCCGGTCACCTCCTCGGCGCCGTTCTCGGCCAACTCAGTCACCCGGTCGATCAGTTGCATGACCAACTGGTCCATGCTCTGGAAGCCCCCCTTGCTGCGCTGCCCTTCCTCGCCGATCTTGAAGATCTTGCCTTCGGCTTCGTCCAGGATCTGTGACACCTGCCTGCCCTGGGGGTTGAAGGCCTGCGTCGCAATGTCATCGCTGGCTGCGATCAGCTTTCGCAGAATCGCCCGCTCACGAACGATCTCGGCGTAGCGCCTGAGGTTGGCCGCACTGGGCACACTCTGGGCCAGCGCATTGAGGTATGCCAAACCGCCCGAGTCCTCCGCCTTGCCCAGGTTCTGCAACTGCTCATACACCGTGATCACGTCGGCCGGCTTGGTTGCGCTGATCAACGCCCCGATGGCGCCAAAGATCATCCGGTGCTCATAGCGATAGAAATCGCCTTCGCTCAGGACATCGGCCGCCCGGTCCCAGGCGCCGTTGTCGAGCAGCAGCCCGCCCAGCACGCTCTGCTCGGCCTCGATCGAGTGGGGCGGCACGCGCAACTTGGCGACCTCCTCATCGCGGGGGCCGGTGCGGGGATCATGGGCATCAAAAATCGTGGACATCGTCAGATGATACGGGGCCAGGCCCGAATATGGCTGTGGACAAGGCTGTGGATTTCACGGGGACATGCGGTGCAGAAACATGGCCCGGAAATGAAAAAGGGCCGGTTCGAAAACCGGCCCTTCTGGCGCGAGAGAGACGCCGTGATCAGGCGGATTCGCCGACCACCTTCACGGTGATCTCGACCACCACGTCGGTGTGCGCAGCCACGCTCACCGGGAACTCGCCCACGGTCTTCAGCGGGCCGTTCGGCAGGCGAACCTGCGACTTGGCGATGACGAAACCAGCCTTGGCCATCGCTTCAGCGATGTCAGCATTGGTGACGGAGCCGAACAGACGGCCGTCAACGCCAGCCTTCTGGCTGACCGAGACGGTCAGACCGCTCATCTTCTCGCCCAGGGCGGTGGCAGCAGCCAACTTGTCGGCAGCGACCTTTTCGAGCTCAGCACGGCGGAGTTCGAATTCCTTGATGGCCACGGCCGTGGCACGACGAGCGCGCTTGGTCGGGATCAGGAAGTTGCGTGCGTAACCGTCCTTGACCTTGACGACATCGCCCAGGTTGCCCAGGTTGGCCACTTTGTCCAGCAGAATGATTTGCATGGTGTGGACTCCTTAAACGCGGTGCATGTCGCTGTACGGCAGCATCGCCAGGAAGCGCGAACGCTTGATGGCGGTGGTCAGCTGACGCTGGAAGAAAGCGCGGGTGCCGGTCAGGCGAGCCGGCGTGATCTTGCCGTTTTCACCGATGAAGTCGCGCAGCAGATCCACGTCCTTGTAGTCGATCGACTCGACGCCCGTGACGGTGAAACGGCAGAACTTCTTGCGGCGGAACAGCAGCGATTGCTGGTTGCGCTTCGGACGACGGTCCTTGGAAAATCTTGACTTTGGTGGAGGCATGACAAGCTCTGTTAAATGTCTATCCGGAATAAAACAGGTTCGTTTCAGGCAATCTCGGTCACATGAAACACCAGACCTTTGCCATTTCGCGAAGGCGCCAGGAACCCGGCAAAAACTGCCTTGGCTTCCAGCGCCAGCGCCAGTGCCGGCTTGGTGATCGCCCCGATGGCCACCGCACGAATCTCCAGGGAGACCTTGCGGGCTTGACCGTCCTGACTGACCTCGGACTCCGACTTGAGGGTCAGGTCCAGGGCCGGCAGACCGGCGGGGGTGTAACGCATTGCACCGCGTTCAAGCACCAGTGCTTCGAGAACCAATCGATTCATCGAGGCCGCGTGATGCGAAAACCGAACCCTTCGGGGTTCAGGCGGTGGTGTCCTGAGCAGCCTTGCGGGCTTCTTCCTTTTCAACCGACTTCATCATGACGGAAGGACCGGCTTCGGCCTTTTCCAGCTTGACGGTCAGGTGACGCAGCACGGCGTCGTTGAAGCGGAAGCCGGTTTCGAGCTCGCCCAGCACAGCGCTGGTGCACTCGATGTTCAGGCACAGGTAATGTGCCTTCGCAAGCTTCTGGATCATGTAGGCCAGCTGACGACGGCCCCAATCTTCCACACGATGCACCTTGCCACCACCGGCGGTGACGAGGGTCTTGTAGCGCTCCAGCATGGCCGGAACCTGTTCGCTTTGATCCGGATGGATCAAGAGCACGATCTCATAGTGACGCATGAAAACTCCTTTTGGTTTCCGTGGAGGAAGCCGCACTGTCGCGTCTGAAGTGTCAGTGCAGCAAGGTAAGCCGATCAGTATAGCACGCCCTGAAGTAAAACGCCCCGTGCCTGCTTCAGCAGACACGGGGCGATCAGGCGAGCAGTCGATCAGGTCCGCTTGGCCAGGCGGGTCCAGGTCTCGATCATCGAGTCCGGATTGAGCGAAATGGAGACGATCCCCTCGGCCGCCAGCCAGTCGGCGAAATCGGGATGGTCGCTCGGGCCTTGCCCGCAGATGCCGACGTACTTGCCTGTGGCCCGGCAGGCGGCAATCGCGCGCGAGATCAAGGCCTTGACCGCCGGGTCGCGCTCATCGAAGTCGTCGGCGAGTTGCTCGAGGCCCGAGTCGCGGTCCAGGCCCAGCGTCAGCTGAGTCAGGTCGTTGGAACCGATGGACATGCCATCGAAATGTTCCAGGAACTGATCGGCGAGGATGGCATTGCTGGGCACCTCGCACATCATGATCAGACGCAGGCCGTCCTGACCTCGCTTCAGACCACGATCCGCCAGCAATTCACCGACACGCTGAGCCTGACGCACCGTGCGTACGAACGGCACCATGATCTCGACATTGGTCAAGCCCATGTCATTGCGCACCCGCTTGAGCGCCTCGCACTCCATGCCGAAAGCATCAGTGAACTCGCCACTGATGTAACGCGAGGCACCGCGGAAGCCCAGCATGGGATTCTCTTCATCCGGCTCATAGCGGGAGCCGCCGATCAGCTTCTTGTACTCGTTGGACTTGAAGTCCGAGAGTCGGACAATGACCGCCTTGGGCCAGAAAGCGGCCGCAATGGTGGCGATGCCCTCAGCCAGCTTGTCGACATAGAAAGCGCGCGGCGACGCATGCCCGCGGGCCACGGATTCGACGGCTTTCTTCAGGTCCGGCTCGACATTGGGATAGTCGAGGATGGCCTTGGGGTGCACGCCGATGTTGTTGTTGATGATGAACTCCAGGCGCGCCAGGCCCACGCCGGAGTTGGGCAACTGGGCAAAATTGAACGCCATCTGTGGATTGCCCACATTCATCATCATCTTGATGGGGCAATACGGCATTTCGCCGCGCACGACTTCGCTGACCTCGGTCTCCAGCAAGCCGTCATAGACGAAGCCGGTATCACCCTCGGAACAGACCACCGTGACCAGCGTGCCATCGGTCAAGGTTTCGGTCGCATCACCGCAACCCACGACCGCCGGAATGCCCAGTTCGCGGGCGATGATGGCCGCGTGGCAGGTGCGCCCGCCACGGTTGGTGACGATGGCGCTGGCGCGCTTCATCACCGGCTCCCAGTTCGGGTCGGTCATGTCAGTGACCAGAACATCGCCAGGCTGGACGCGGTCCATTTCAGCAATGGAGCTGACCAGCCGAACCGGGCCCGTGCCGATCTTCTGGCCGATCGCACGGCCTTCAGCCAGCACCGTGCTCTGGCCTTTGAGCTTGTAGCGGTGTTCAACCTGACCTTCAGACTGGCTGCGCACGGTTTCGGGCCGGGCCTGCAGAATGTAGAGAAGGCCATCCACGCCATCCTTGCCCCACTCGATGTCCATCGGGCGGCCGTAGTGCTTCTCGATGATCACGGCGTACTTGGCGAGTTCAGTCACGTCGGCATCGGTCAGCGAATAGCGATTGCGCAGTTCAGGCGGCGTGTCCACGGTGCGCACCAGCCGGCCGGTCGCCAGGCGTTCTTCGGTGCTGGCAAACTCCATGCGGATCAGCTTGGAGCCCAGACCACGCCGGATCACGGCCATCTTGCCCGCCTGCAACGCCGGCTTGTGGACATAGAACTCGTCGGGGTTGACGGCTCCCTGCACCACCGTCTCGCCCAGGCCGTAGCTGGAGGTGATGAACACCACATCCTTGAAGCCCGACTCGGTGTCGATGGTGAACATCACGCCAGCAGCTCCAAGGTCCGAGCGCACCATGCGCTGCACGCCGGCCGACAGGGCCACGCCAGCGTGCGCAAAGCCCTTGTGCACCCGGTAGCTGATGGCGCGGTCGTTGTAGAGCGAGGCGAACACCTCTTTCATCTTGTGCAGCACATCCTCGATGCCATGCACGTTCAGAAAGGTCTCCTGCTGGCCGGCAAAAGAGGCGTCGGGCAAGTCCTCGGCCGTGGCCGAGGAGCGCACCGCCCAGCTGGCGTCGGGCGAGCCGGCACACACGCGCTCGAACTCAGCGCGAACGGCCGCTTCAAAATCAGCCGGGAACGGCGCGTCGATGACCCACTGCCGGATCTCTGCACCGGCCGCAGCCAGGGCTCTCACATCCTCGGTGTCGAGCGAGGCGAGCCGCGCGTCGATCTTTTCAGTCAGGCCACCATGGGCCAGGAACTCACGGAACGCATGGGCCGTGGTGGCAAAGCCGCCCGGCACCCGCACCCCTGAGGCGGCCAATTGGCTGATCATCTCGCCGAGGCTGGCATTTTTGCCACCCACGGTTTCGACGTCAGTCATCCGCAGTTGTTCGAACGGCGCGACCAGAGCGGTCGCCATCGAAGTTGTAGACATGAGAAAAGCTCCTTGATGACAAAAAACCGGGGTGCAATCCGTTCTTGCATGTAACAACAGTGCGGAGCCGCGGGAGCTGGAGTTGTTTTTATGGCCTACCGTGGTGCATTGCTGCCTGTGACCGACCCAACTCAGGGGTGATCGCAACAAGAGGGTGCAAGTTGAATGACATTTTAGAGACTGATTGCCTATCATCACTGAATCCAGCCTGAAACCGAATCGAGCATTCATGCCCAATCGCAGTGTTTTTTATGTCTCCGACGGCACCGGCATCACCGCCGAGACTTTCGGCAATTCGATCCTGGCCCAGTTCGCCGCCAAGCCGCGCCACGTCCGGCGGCCTTTCATCGACTCGATCGAGAAGGCGCACCACGTGGTCGAGGAGATCAACGCCACGGCCGAACAAGAGGGCAAGCGGCCGGTGGTCTTCATCACACTGGCCCGCGAGAACGTGCGCGAGATCCTCACCGACGCCAGTTGCAAGGGCATGGTGATGGACATGTTCAAGGCCTTCGTCGAGCCGCTGGAGATCGAGTTCGGCATGAAGTCCAACCACCGCGTCGGTCGGTTTTCGGACGCGGCCAAGAGCCAGGAGTATCACGACCGCATCGAGGCGATCAATTTCTCGCTGGCCCATGACGACGGGCAATCGGCCAAGAACCTGGAGGCCGCCGATGTGATCCTGGTGGGCGTGAGCCGCAGCGGCAAGACACCGACCTCGCTGTACCTGGCCATGCAGCACGGCATCAAGGCGGCCAACTACCCGCTGATCCCTGAAGACTTCGAGCGCGGTCATCTGCCCTCTTCACTGTCGCCGCACAAGCGCAAGTGCTTCGGTCTGACGATCGATCCGGAGCGCCTCAACCAGATCCGCAATGAGCGCCGCCCGGGCAGCAAGTACGCGGCGATCGAAAACTGCCGCTACGAGGTGCGCGAGGCCGAATCGATGATGAAGCGCAGTAACATTGCGTGGCTCAGTTCAACCCACAAGTCGATTGAAGAGATCGCCACCACCATCCTGAGCGACATCCGCCCGGATCGGCTGATCTACTGATCGATCAACCCGGCCTGGCCAGCGTGCTGGCGAACAGGCAGATGGCGGCAGCCGCGGCCGCATTGAGGGACTCCTCACCGCCCGGCTGAGGAATGCTGACCGTGTGGGCGCAGCGGTCCATCAGCGCTGTCGACACGCCCTGCCCCTCATGGCCCAGGACCCAGGCACAGGGCCAAGGCAGCGCCGCCTGGCCCAGCACCAGGCCGCCGTGCGAGCTGGTGGCCAGCATGGGCACGGCCAGTGCGTCCAGTGCTTCCGGCGCCAAGCCCTCGATCAGACTCAAGCCGAAATGGGCACCCATGCCGGCGCGCAGGACTTTGGGCGACCAGAGGCTGGCCGTCCCCTTGAGCGCGATCACCTGTCGCACACCAAAGGCGGCAGCGCTGCGCAGGATGCTGCCGACATTGCCGGCGTCTTGCAGGCGATCCAGGACCACCGTGGCCGCAGCCGGATCGAGCTCGGCAGCGTCAGGCAGATCCAGCAGCGCACCGATCGGCGCTGGCGACTCCAGGCCGCTCAATCCCTTGAACAGAGCTTCCGGCAACTGCACGGTGCGGTCCGCCTGCGCCGACCAGGCGCGCCAGTCGATCCGGGTGGCCCAGGCCGACTCCGTCAGCACCAACGCGGCCAGCGACCAGCCACGCTGCAAGGCCGCACTGATGAGGTGATCACCCTCCAGCCAGACCTGCCCCTGCTTGCGATAAGCCCCGGGGTCTGCGGCCAGCTTGCGGATGCGCTGGAGCAAGGGGTTGTCGCGTGAGGTGATGGGTTCAGCGTTCATGGTCATCGTTGGAGCGCCTCTCGCACCGGGCCGAAGCTGCGCCGGTGTTCGGGCGTGGCACCGTGCAGACGCAGGGCCGCCAGATGCTCCGGCGTGGGATAGCCCTTGTGGGTGGCAAAGCCGTAATCCGGCCAGGCCTGATGCAACTCGGCACACAAGCGATCGCGATGAACCTTGGCCAAGATGGACGCCGCCGAAATGGCCGCGACCTTGGCATCGCCCTTGACGATGGCTTCGCCCGGCATCTTCAGCACCGGCAAGCGGTTGCCATCGACCAGCACCTTGGCAGGCAGCAGGCGCAGCCCCTCGACCGCACGGCGCATGGCCAACATCGTGGCATGCAGGATGTTGAGTTCATCAATCTCCGCCACGCTCGCCTCGGCGATGCAGCAGCACAAAGCTTTGGCGCGGATCTCGTCGAACAGCGCCTCGCGCCGTCTGGCGCTGAGCACCTTGGAGTCGCGCAAGCCCTTGATCGGATGCAGCTCGTCCAGGATCACTGCCGCTGCCACGACCGGGCCGGCCAGCGGGCCACGGCCAGCCTCATCCACGCCAGCGATCAGACCCGGCGCGTCGAACACGAGCCTGATCTGCTCAGGCACCGATGATCTGCGCGATGGCATCGCTGGCGCGGGCTGCGGTGTTCTGCCGCAACTCGTGGTGCATGTCGTTGAAACGCTGGCGCAAACGCGCACACCGAGGCGCATCGCCCAGCCAGGCCAGCGCTTCCCCGGCCAAGGCCTGGGGCGTGGCGGCGTCCTGGATCAACTCAGGCACCACAAACGCTTGACTGAGGATGTTGGGCAAGCCAACCCAAGGCTGATAGCCCCGGTTCTTCATGATCCACCAATTCAATCGGTTGACGCGGTAGGTGATCACCATCGGACGCTTGAACAGCGCCGCCTCCAGGGTGGCGGTGCCGCTGGCGATCAAGGTCACGTCGCAGGCCGCCAATGCGTCATGCGAGCGGCCTTCGATCAGCTGCAGGTCCAGCCCGGGCGCATGCAGCGCCACCAGCGGCCGCAACATCGCCAACAGACCCGGCGCCACCGGCAACACGAAGCGCAGGCCGGGGCGCTGACGGGCCATCAGCACAGCAGCCTGCAGCATGGCTGGCGCAATGTGCGCCAGCTCACTGCGCCGACTGCCGGGCAACAAGGCCACCACTGTGTCGGTCGAGGCCAGACCCAAGGCAGCGCGAGCCGCAGCCTGTGGTGGCTCCAGAGGGATCAGGTCGGCCACCGGATGGCCGACATAGCTGGCCTTCACCCCGTGGCGGGCCAGCAACTCGGGCTCGAAGGGAAAAAGACAGAGCACGTGGTCGGCAGCCGCCGCCAGCTTCTGCACCCGCTCTCCGCGCCAGGCCCAGATCGAGGGGCAGACGAAATGCACGGTGCGAACCCCAGCCTGACGCAGCGGCGTCTCGAGGCCGAAATTGAAGTCTGGTGCATCGACACCGATGAAAACGTCGGGCCGCTCACGCAGGACCCGTTCACGCACCTGGTTGCGGATGCCGACCAGCTCGCGGTAGTGGCGCAGTGCATCCACATAGCCGAACACCGACAGTTTGCTGCTCGGCCACCAGGCGTCAAAGCCCTGGGCCATCATGCGGGGACCGCCGATGCCGGCCGACTGCAAGCCTGGCCAGCGTGGCTTCAGGCCCTCCAGCAACAGGCCCGCCAGCATGTCGCCCGAGGCCTCGCCAGCGACCATGGCCAGCCTGGGTCCGCCAGGCTGGTTCAACGCACGATGCCGCGCTCGGCAGCGGCCAGGAACTCGAGCATCATCTGCACGTCGAGCTGTGACTCTGGCGCCTGCTCACCCAGTGCTGCGATGGCACTGATGGCCTGGGCCAGCGGCAATGAGCTACGGTAGAGCAGCTTGTGCATCTGCCGGATCAGCGCGATCCGCTCAGGGCTGTAGCCGCGTCGCTTCAGGCCAGTGGCATTGATCGCGCGAGCGGCCAGCGGATTGCCATCCACCGTCATGAATGGCGGAACATCCTGCGCCACATGGCCCTGAAAGCCGATCATCGCGTGGGCGCCAATCTTGACGAACTGATGGACACCGGTCAGGCCACCGATCACGGCCCAATCGCCAACCTCGACATGGCCTGCCAGCGTGGCGTTGTTGGCCAGCACCGTGTGGTTGCCGAGTTGGACATCATGGGCGAGGTGCACATAGGCCATGACCCAGTTGTCAGACCCGACCCGCGTCACGCCACCGTCTTGAACCGTGCCCAGATTGAAGGTGCAGAACTCACGAATGGTGTTGCGGTCACCGATGTGCAGCTCGGTCGGCTCTCCGGCGTACTTCATGTCTTGCGGCACGGCACCGATCGAGCAGAACTGGAAGATCCGGTTGCCGGCACCAATCCGGGTCAAACCCTCGATCACGCAATGCGGTCCGACGCTGCTGTCCGCGCCGATCGTCACGCCTGGCCCGATGATGCTGTAGGCGCCCACGGAAACGCTGCTGTCCAGCTGGGCCGCCGGATCAACCAAGGCGGTGGGGTGAATCAATGCCATGCTAACCTGAGCCTCAGCCAACCTTGCGCATGGTGCACATCAGAATGGCCGACGCAACCAGCTCGCCGTCCACCAAGGCCCGGGCGTTGTACTTGTAGATTCCGGCCTTGACCCGATCGATCTCGGCCTCGAGGATCACCTGGTCACCCGGCTCGACCGGGCGCTTGAAGCGGGCCGAATCGATGCCGGCAAAGTAGACCACCGTGTCATCGCCGGGATCCTGGTCTGCCGAAGCGAACGACAGCAATGCCGCCGCTTGCGCCAGCGCCTCGAGGATCAGCACACCCGGCATCACCGGCCGGTGAGGAAAGTGGCCGTTGAAAAAAGGCTCGTTGATCGTGACGTTCTTGATCGCTCGAATGCGCACGTTCTTCTCGATCTCGACCACCCTGTCGACCAGCAACATGGGGTAGCGATGAGGCAAGCGCTTCAGGATCTGGTGGATGTCCATCTTCATGGGTTGATTTTCTTCTCTAGCGCTCGCAGGCGGCTTCTCAAGGTATGCAACTGCCGCAGCGTTGCCGCGTTCTTTTCCCAGCTTCCGTTCTCATCGATCGGAAACACGCCGCTGTACTGGCCGGGCTTCAATATCGAACTCATCACCACGCTGGCTGCGGAGATGTGCACATGGTCACCGATCTCGAGGTGCCCCAGGATCATCGCGGCACCGCCAAAGGTGCAACCCGATCCGATGCGCGCACTGCCGGCCACGCCCACGCAGCCTGCCATCGCGGTGTGGGCCCCGATGCGCACGTTGTGAGCAATCTGGATCAGATTGTCGAGCTTGACACCGTCCTCGATCAAGGTGTCATCCAGCGCACCCCGATCGATGCAGGTGTTGGCGCCAATGTCCACATCATTGCCGATGCAAACCCCGCCCAGCTGCTCGATGCGTTCCCAGCGCCCCTCGAACGGCGCAAAACCAAAACCGTCGGCACCGATCACTGCCCCCGTGTGCACCAGACCGCGCTCACCCATGCGGCAAGCCGCGCCGAACTCGACGCGAGCAGCCAGACGTGTGCCCGCCCCGAGCGTGGCGAACTCACCCACATGGGCTTGCGCACCGATCTGCACCCCTTCGGCCAGCACGGCGCCGTCGTCCACCACGGCGCCCGCGCCAATTCTCACGCTGGGATGCAGCTGCACGGCAGCACCGATCACGGCGCTGGGGTGAATCAAGGCCAAGGGCTCGCGGCCGGCCCGCAAGCGGGCGACCCACCAGCGGGTGAGCCGCGCGTAGTAGAGGTAGGGATCGCGAGTGACGATGACCGCCCCGCGCTGTTCCGCCTCATCGGCCAGATCCTCACGAACAATCAGGCAAGACGCCTGGGTGCTCGCGATCAGCGTCCGGAATCGCGCATGCGCAATGAAGCTGATCTCACCTGGCCGGGCCGACTCGAGCGAGGCAATGCGATGGATTTCGCAATCAGCCTGCCCTCGCAGCTCACCGCCCAGCGCCTGAACAATGTCGCCCAGGCCCACCGACAGGGTCTCGCCACGCAGCGGGGCCATGCCAGCGGCTGAACTCACTTGCCAGCGTTCAAGGCGTCAATCACCTTCTTGGTGATGTCCACGCGCGGGCCTGCAAAAACCACTTCTTGCAAGATCACGTCGTATTTCTCCTGCTCGAAGATCTGCTTGATGACCTTGCTCGCGCGCTCGGTCACGGCAGCCAGCTCTTCGTTCTTGCGCTGGTTGAGGTCTTCCAGCAATTCGCGACGCTTGCGCTCGAAATCGCGCTGCTGCTCCGCCAGATCACGCTGACGGCGGCTGCGCTCGGATTCAGCCAGGGTAGGCGCTTCCTTCTCGAGCTTTTCCATGGCCATGCGCAGCTTGCTGCCCACGTCATTGAGTTCCGTCTCGCGCTTCTTGAACTCGGCTTCGAGCTTGGCCTGCGCGGCACGTGCAGGCACGGCCTCACGCAAGACGCGCTCGCCATTCACGTAGCCGATCTTCAGCTCTTGCGCTGAAGCGCCTACAACACTGCACAGGGCCGCCGTGGCAACCAGGGTTTTCAAAAGCGAGCTCATCATCAAAACGCCGTTCCGATCTGAAACTGGAATCGTTGGATTTTATCGTTACTGAACGCCCGAAGCGGCGAACCGTAACTCATCTTCAAAGGGCCGACTGGAGAGACCCAGCTGAGACCCACACCGGCCGAGGCACGGATGTCCGAGAATTTCGGCGTCTGATACTCCGCCCAGACATTGCCGGCATCGACGAAAGCGAACAAGCGCAGGCTCTTGTCGTTGCCCGTGCCGGGCACAGGGAAATACATTTCGGCATTGGCATTGATGCGCCGGTTGCCGCCGTTGTAGACCCCTGTCACGTCGGTTGCGCCCAGCGAGTTCTGCTCGAACACGCGGATCGAACCCAGGCCACCGCCGTAGAAGTTCTTGAAGGTCGGATAAGGCAAGCCACCGAGGCCAAAGCCCAGGCCGGCTTCGGCATTCAGGCCCAGCGTGAACTTGGGCAGGTACGGCACGGCCAGATACTGCTGAATCTGGCCGTTCAGGCGCGCATAGCGCACGTCACCGACCAGGCTGAAGTCCAGGTTGATGCGCTGGAAGCGTCCACGCGTCGGGGAGACCGGATTGTCCCGCTGCTCCCTCGCCCAGCCCACCGTCAGCGGCGCCGCCCAGCTGTACTGACCAAATGAGTCCACATACTTGGTGTAGCTCAGGGGCAGGCCCTCTGCCGTGCCGATGATGGTCTGCTCGGCGCCGATCCCGAAGAAGACGGTGTCGAACTCGGTGAATGGCACGCCAAACCGGATGGATGCACCCGGCGTCGCCAATTCGAACTTGTTGCCGCGGCTGTTGATGGGCTTGGAGGTCCGGTAGTAAAGCTCGAGCGCGCGCGAAATGCCGTCGTCGGTGAAATAGGGATCGACCGTGCTGACCGACAGGCTGCGGCTGGACTTGCTGGTGTTGACATCAACGCCCAGGTAGTTGCCGGTGCCGAAGATGTTCTCCTTGCGGACCGAAGCACTCAGGGCCAGGCGGTCGGCACTGGAGAAGCCTGCGGACAACTGCAGGCTGCCCGTGGGTTTCTCGATCACGTTGTAGACCACGTCCACCTGGTCTGGCGAGCCCGGTACCTCATTGGTTTCGACCGTGACTTCGGTGAAGAAGCCCAGGCGCTCGATCCGGTCACGAGTCAGCTTGATCTTCTGGCCGTCGTACCAGGCCGACTCGAACTGCCGGAACTCGCGGCGGATGACTTCGTCGCGGGTGACCGAATTGCCAGCGATGTTGATGCGCCGCACATTGACCCGCTGACCCGGCGAGCTCTGCAGCACCAGCACCACCTGGCCTGTCTTGCGGTCCAGCTCAGGCTTGGATTCGACCCGGGCGAAGGCATAGCCGTAGCTGGCGTACAAGTCGGTGAACAGACGCACCGTCGCGGTCACTTCGTCGCCCTTGTAGGGCTGGCCGGGCGACACCAGCACACGGTTGCGGAAGTCCTTCTCGCGGCCCAGGTACTCACCTTCCAGCCGCACCGCCGTCACCGTGTAGGGTTGGCCCTCATCCAGCGTCATCGCCACATCGATGCTCTGCTTGTCCGGCGAGATCGTCACCTGCGACGACTTCACATCGAACTCGAGGTAGCCGTTGTTCAGGTAATGCGAGCGGATCTTCTCGATGTCGGCGTTGAGCTTGGTCCGGGCATAGCGATCGGACTTGGTGTACCAGGTGAGCCAGCCCCCGGTGGTCAGGTCCATCATGTCCAGCAGACTGGACTCTGAAAAGGCCGTGGCACCCAGGATGCGGATGTCGCGGATCTTCGCGATGCCGCCTTCAGTCACGTTGAAGGTGATGTCGACCCGGTTGCGCTCCACCGGGGTGGCGGTGGTCACGACCTCGGCACCATACAGGCTGCGCGACAGGTACTGCCGCTTGATTTCCTGCTCTGCACGGTCGATCACGGCCTTGTCGTAAGGCTGCCCCTCGGCAATGCCGTTGTCCTTCAGTGCCTTGGCCAAGGTGTCCTTGTCAAACTCCTTCAAGCCGCTGAAATTGACCGAGGCAATGAACGAGCGCTCGTCCACGATGATGACGACCACCTTGCCATCGATCTCGATGCGCACGTCCTTGAACAAGCCGGTGGCAAACAGGGCGCGCAAGGCCGCCGCGCCCTTGTCGTCACTGAAGCTGTCGCCGACACGGAAGGGCAAGGCGGCGAACACACTGCCCGGGTCACTGCGTTGCAGGCCCTCGACGCGAATGTCGCGGATCTCGAAGGGCTCGACCGCGTAAGCCACGGCACCGTAACTGGCAGCCACCATGGCCACGCAAGCCGGCACCGGCCGCAAGAAACTTGCTAGAGGGGAAAATCGCATCGGGAGGATAGTCACTGCAGACCCAGGAGTCGGGCCACGTCATTGGAAAGGGCAATGGACATCATCATCAGCAGCACCGCGGCACCGCCTCGCTGCAGCCACTTGAGCCACAGGTCCGGGACTGGGCGACCAGTCAAGCCCTCGTAAACATAATATATCAGGTGACCACCGTCCAACATTGGCAACGGCAGCAGGTTGAGCACACCCAGGCTGACACTGACCAGGGCCAGGAAACCAAGGTAGTAGGCCACGCCCAGACGGGTTGACTGACCAGCGTAGTCGGCAATCGTCAAGGGCCCGCTGAGGTTGCGTAAAGAAGCTTGACCGGTCAGGATCCGTCCCAGCATGCGCACACTGAAAACGGCCTTCTCAAGCGTTTGCGAGAAGCCGCGCTGCAGTCCGTCAATCAAGCCGAGCCGAACCAGCGTCGTGGCAGGGGCTTGCCCTACGAAGGCTTCAATGCGCCCCAGGTAGGCGCCATGTGCGTCTTTCACCCGGTCTGGGCGAACCTCCAGATCCAGCCGCTGCCCTGCCCGCTCGACCTGCCACTGCATCAGTGGCTGCAAATCAGTGAATGCACTTCTGCGAACCTGAAGCAGCACGCTCTGCGCATCCGGCACGCTCACGCCGTCGATCCGAAGCACTCGATCGCCTTCCCGCAAGCCAGCCCGGGCGGCAGCGCCTGCCACCTTCACCTCACCTAACACGGGTTCTCGAAACGGCGCGCCTATGCCAAGCTTCGCAAAGGCGTCCGCATCCGGTTCTGCACCGGCCAAAGACTGCAGTGACAAGTCCACGGTCCTGCGATGGGCCCCTCCCGCATCAACGACCTGAAGACGCAGGTCCTGCCCGTCAAGCAGGGCCTGAGTCAAATGCCAGCGAAGCTCGGTCATCGACGGCGTGGCTTCCCATTGGCCCGAGGCCGGGCTGACCGCCAGGACCTGATCACCCGCCTGCAATCCGGCGCGCTCGGCCACACTGCCCGCCGCCGGCGCGGCAATGATGGGCAAGGGCTCCTGCATGCCCCACCATTGGGCTGCGGCAAACAACAAGACCGCCAACCCCAGATTGGCCAGTGGTCCGGCAGCGACGATGGCCACCCTCGAGCGCAGAGGTTGCAGGTCAAAGGCCAAGACACGCTCGTGCTCACCCACGGGCATTTCACGGCTGTCCAGCATCTTGACGTAGCCGCCCAGCGGCAATGCGGACAGGGTGAACTCCGTGCCTCCCGGGGTCGGCGACCGGCGCCAGAGCACCGGACCGAAGCCGATCGAAAAGCGCAGCACGCGCACACCACACCAGCGCGCAACTCGGTAGTGACCATATTCGTGCACTGCAATCAGCACACCCAGGGTCAACAAGAACGACAAGACGGTGTTCATGAGTGCTCGCCGATCAACGCAGGGTCCGGGACACGACGGATTCGGCGACCCGCCGGGCCTGCGCATCCAGACCCAGCAAGTCGTCAACCGATGCACCCTCACTCAGCGCCGGCGGCAACTGCGACAAGGTCTCGGCGTTGATCCGGTGAATCGCGTCAAATGCAATGCGGCCGGCGAGAAAAGCCTCGACAGCCACCTCATTGGCCGCATTGAGCACTGCCGTGCTGCCATGCGGCGCCTTGAGTGCCTGCCAGGCCAGGTACAGGCCGGGGAAGCGCTGAGGATCGGCTTCTTCGAAGGTCAGCGACTTCAACCCGAGGAAGTCCAGCGGCTTGGCGCCAGATTCGATGCGCTCCGGGAAGGACAGACCATAGGCGATTGGCACTCGCATGTCGGGCGTGCCCAGTTGCGCAAGCACCGACATGTCTCGGCAAACCACCATCGAGTGGATGATGCTCTGCGGGTGGATCACCACCTTGACCTGCTCCGGCGCGAGATCGAACAGCCAGCGGGCTTCGATCACCTCGAGCGCCTTGTTCATCATGGTCGCGGAGTCCACCGAAATCTTGCGGCCCATCACCCAGTTGGGATGGGCGCAGGCCTCGTCAGGCGTGACCCGCACGAGGCTGGCCGGATCACGTTGCCGGAACGGGCCGCCGGACGCGGTCAACACGATGTGGTCGATGCGGTCAGCCCAGACAGCGGGATCCTCGGGCAGACACTGGAAGATGGCCGAATGCTCGCTGTCGATCGGCAGGAGCTGCCCTCCCCCCTCGCGGACAGCCTTGATGAACTGGGCGCCGCCCACCACCAGAGCCTCCTTGTTGGCCAGCAGCAGGCGCTTGCCTGCCCGTGCAGCCGCCATGCAGGCCGGCAGGCCGGCCGAACCGACGATCGCGGCCATGACGCTGTCGACCTCGGGATGCCCGGCCAGCTCGACCAGCGCCTGTGCACCCGACAGCACCTCGGTCGCCCAACCCGCCTGCCGCACCAGCTGCTGCAACTGGCTGGCCGCGCTCGGCTCGCTCATGGCCGCAAAGCGGGGGCGCCAGCGCTTGCACAGCGAGAACATCTCGTCCACGCGCGAGTGCCCGCTCAGGGCCCAGACCTCATAGCGGTCGGGATGCCGCGCAACCACATCCAGCGTGCTGGTGCCGATCGAGCCGGTGGCACCGAGTATGCAAAGCCGTTGCACTTGCGCCATGTCAGGCCACCTTTGCCAAGAGAATCAAGAGTTGCATCAGAGACTGCAGAGGGCCATGGCGGCCGGCAACACCGGCAGCAGGGCGTCCACCCGGTCCAGCACACCACCGTGGCCGGGCAGCAAGCCACTGGAGTCCTTGGCACCGGCAGCGCGCTTGGCCAGCGACTCGATCAGGTCGCCCATGACACCGAGCCCGACAAGACTCAGCAG
Source organism: Bordetella parapertussis (assembly GCA_943371685.1). Lineage (GTDB taxonomy): Bacteria > Pseudomonadota > Gammaproteobacteria > Burkholderiales > Burkholderiaceae_C > Ideonella > Ideonella parapertussis_A. The sequence goes on from CALRVU010000008.1 coordinate 18,378, forward strand.
CGCCATCAGGCCACCGAACCAGCCCAGGCGCTGCAGCAGCACCGCGAACACGCTGGACTGGGCACCGAACACGCGGGCCTCAAAGGCCAACCACAACAGGGCCAGCAACACCACGCCCAGGCCGCCAGACCAGACACCTTCCCAGCTCTTGCCCGGGCTGATTGCCAGGGCCAGCTTGCGCCGGCCAAATGCCCGCCCACCGAAATAGGCAGCGATGTCGGCCATCCACACCACGCAGAGCGTCGAGAGTATGAAGTTGAGGCCCTGTGCCCGGGCCGCAGCAAGCGCCAACCATGCGGCGCAGAGGACGACGGCCCCG
>CALRVU010000009.1:0-18339 GCA_943371685.1 Bordetella parapertussis
TTGGCGGTAGAGCAGCCAGGTGCTGATGCCGATCAGCACCAGCGCGGGCAACAGGATGCCGAGCAACAACTGGCTGCGCAGCGAAAGCCGGTGAAGGCGGCCGCGCATTCAGGCGCTGGCCTTCAGGAGGTAGCCCAAGCCGCGCAGCGTGACGAGCTGGACACCCGTGGGCTGCAGGCGCTTGCGCAGGCGATATGCCACCACCTCCACCGCCTCCAGCTGGACTTCGGACTCACCCGGAAACACGGCTTCGAACAAGCGCTCCTTGCCGACGGCGTGCCCAGGCCGCTGCAACAGTGCCTTGAGCAGGGCCGCTTCCCGCGGCGCCAGCTCCAGCGGCTGCCCCTGGCAGTACACGGCGCCGCTCTCGGCATCGAAGCGCAATCCGGCGTACTCCGGCGACCGATCCAGACCGATCGGCAGGGCCGGGCCGCTCTGGCCGGCACGTCGGTCCATGGCCCGCACTCTGGCCTCGAGTTCATCCAGGTCAAATGGCTTGGGCAGGTAGTCATCGGCGCCGGTGTTCAGGCCGATCACCTTGTCGCCCACCGTGCCGCGCGCCGTCAGGATGATGACGGGCGTCCTCAGTCCGGCAGCGCGGGCTTGCGCCAGCACCTCCAGGCCGTCAAGCCCTGGCAGGCTCAGGTCCAGCAGCACCACATCGGGCAGGCTGGCCTGCCACCGGTCGAGGGCGCGGCTGCCCTCGCCCCAGCAGGTCACGCGCATGCCCCGGCGTTCCAGGGCGCGCTGCAAACTGGCCTGCATGGCCGGGTCATCTTCGATCAGCAGAACCTTCATGCAGCAACCATAGCATTGGCCCGGATCCGCATTTCCCCTCATGCCATCGACAGGTGTTTGACAGCCTCGGGGGCGAACATCCTCTCCACAAGCATCCACTGTCAGGAGACTTCCTATGCGTCGAGATACCTTTCTGAAGAGCATGGCCGCACTGGCCGCGGGCGGTGCGCTGCCATTGAGCGCAGCGGCGGCTGCCAACTTGAAGATGATGTTGCCCGCCAATCCGGGTGGCGGCTGGGACACCACCGGCCGCGCACTGGGCAAGGCGCTGCAGGACAGCGGCGTGGCCAGCGCGGTGAGCTACGAGAACAAGGGCGGCGCCGCCGGTGCGCTGGGCCTGGCCCAGTTTGTCAACGCCAGCAAGGGCGATGGCAATGCACTGATGGTCATGGGCGCCGTGATGCTGGGCGGCATCATCACCGGCAAGCCTCCGGTCAATCTGTCCCAGGCCACACCCATTGCGCGTTTGACCAGCGAATACAACGTCTTCGTCCTGCCGGCCAACTCGCCGTTCAAGACCATGGCCGATGTGGTCGAGGCGATGAAGAAGGATCCGGGCAGCGTCAAGTGGGGTGGTGGCTCCCGCGGTGCCACCGAGCACATTGCCGCCGCGATGATCGCCCGCGAAGTGGGTGTTGACGCGTCCAAGATCAACTATGTGCCTTTCCGAGGCGGTGGCGAGGCCATTGCAGCCATCCTGGGCGGCAATGTCAGCATCGGCGGCAGCGGCTACAGCGAGTTTGCCCAGTACATCGCCAGCGGCAAGATGCGGCCGATCGCCGTGACCTCGCCGACTCGCATCAAGGGCATCGATGTGCCCACGCTCAAGGAGCAGGGCATCAATGTCGAGATCGGCAACTGGCGCGGGGTCTATGGCGCCCCGGGCCTGAGTGCCGAGCAGCGCAAGACCCTGACCGACATGGTGCTCGCCGCCGTCAAGTCCAAGTCCTGGGCCGAGTCCATGGAGAAGAACAGCTGGACGCCTGCCGTGCTGTCCGGGGCGGCCTTCGACGAATTCGTCGACCGCGAGTTCGCCACGCTGCGCGCCATCATGGTCAAGTCCGGAATGATCTGACCATGGAACGGAGCAGCGAATCATCGGCCGTGCAGCGGCCACAGGTGCTGATCGGCGCCGGCGTTTTCCTGGTCGGTGCCTTGATGGCCTGGGGAGCGACCGCCATTCCGTCCGAGGCCGGCTATGCAGGCGTCGGACCGAACTTCATGCCGTTCTTCGTGGCTGCTGCCTTGATGATTTGCGGTGCCTGGCTTGTCTGGGAGGCTCGCACCGGTGGCTACCGGGACATGGAGCCCGCCACCGGTGCCGACACGGGTGACTGGCGGGCCTTGGCCTGGGTGTCTGCGGGCATTCTGGCCAATGCCGCCTTGATCACGCATGTCGGCTTTGTCCTGAGTTGTGCGCTTTGCTACCTGCTCGCCGTTCGCGGCCTGCGGCTTTCCGAGGGCAAGCCAAGCGGTGGTGGGCGGGTGCTGATTCAGGACGCCGCCATCGGCCTGGCCATTTCGGCGCCCGTCTTCTGGCTGTTCACCAAGCTGCTGGCCATCAATCTGCCCGGCCTCACGGCGACTGGCTGGCTCTGAGCAGCCGACAGGAAATCCCATGGAACTCTGGACTCAACTGGCCCAAGGCTTTGCCACCGCCGGCACACCGATCAATCTGCTCTGGGCCTTCTTTGGTTGCGCCATCGGCACGGCCATCGGCGTGCTGCCCGGCCTCGGCCCGGCGGTCACCGTGGCCATGCTGTTGCCCATCACCTCGCAGGTGGAGCCGACGGCCTCGATGATCTTCTTCGCCGGCATCTACTACGGCGCGATGTACGGTGGCTCGACCACCTCCATTCTCCTCAACACGCCCGGTGAAACGGGAACGATGGTGACGGCGCTGGAGGGCTTCAAGATGGCCCGCAGCGGTCGGGCCGGTGCGGCTCTGGCCACCTCGGCGATCGGCTCCTTTGTCGCGGGCACGATTGCGACGATCCTGGTGACGGTTTTCGCGCCCTTGGTGGCCGACTATGCGGTCAAGCTGGGTCCACCCGAATACTTTGCGCTGATGCTGCTGGCGTTCACCACGGTCAGTGCGGTGCTGGGGGCGAGTGCCTTGCGCGGCATGACGGCGCTGTTTCTCGGCCTGGCCATCGGGCTGGTCGGCCTGGACCAGATCACGGCTCAGGTTCGTTACACCGGTGGCATTCCCGAGTTCCTTGACGGCATCGAGGTGGTGCTGATCGCGGTGGGTTTGTTCGCCGTGGCCGAGGCCTTGTACAACGCCCTGTATGAAGGTCGCAGCGAAGCCTCGTTGAACAAGGCCGGCAAGGTCCACATGACCCGTTCGGACTGGAAGCGTTCCTGGCCGGCCTGGTTGCGCGGCACGGCCATCGGCTTTCCGTTCGGAACGCTGCCCGTCGGCGGTTCCGAGATTCCGACCTTCCTGAGCTACGCCACCGAGCGCAAGCTGTCTGACCACAAGGAAGAGTTTGGAACAACCGGTGCCATTGAAGGCGTGGCGGGCCCGGAGGCGGCCAACAATGCTGCGGTAACGGCCACCCTGGTGCCCTTGCTGACGCTGGGCATACCGACCTCGGTCACGGCGGCGATTCTGCTGTCGGCCTTGTCGAACTACGGCATCCAGGCCGGCCCGCAGCTTTTCACCACCTCATCCGATCTGGTGTGGGCGTTGATCGCTTCGCTCTACATCGGCAATGTGATGCTGCTGGTGCTCAATCTGCCGCTCGTCGGCCTCTGGGTCAAATTGCTGAAGATCCCGCGCCCGCAGCTCTATGCCGGCATCCTCATCTTTGCCACCGTCGGCGTCTATGGCATGCGCCAGAGTGCCTTTGACCTGTTCCTGATGTTTGGCGTCGGGCTGGTCGGCGTGCTGATGCGCCGCTATGCCTTCCCCACGGCGCCGGTCATCGTCGGCATGATCCTCGGCCCCATGGCAGAGGCTCAGATGCGCAATGCCTTGTCGATCGGCGAGGGCCATTGGGGCGTGTTCGTGGAGCGGCCTGCCTCGCTGGCCATCCTGAGCGTGGTGGCTGCCATCGTGGTGCTGCCGCGGGCGCTCAAGCTGGCCAAGCGCCTGGCTCGCTGAGCCTGGCTCGCCGGAGATCGCCTCTCAGTCGCTGGCGCCCATGGCCAGCGCGCGGGCACGACTGGCATTGCACACTTCAACCGATGTCGGCGCCAGCTCCCAGCCGGCCATGTGCTGCTGGGCCAGGTCGGCCAGCGCACCGATGCCGGCCGGATCTTCATTCAGGCAGGGAATGTATTCAAAGCGTTCGCCGCCTGCATGCAGAAAGGCCTCGCGCGCCTCTTGGCTGATTTCTTCCAGCGTCTCCAGGCAGTCCGCCAGAAAGCCGGGGCACAGCACGTCAACCCGCTTCACACCTTGGCCCGCCAATGCGATCAGGCTCGGTTCGGTGGCCGGCTCCAGCCACTTGGCTTTGCCGAAGCGGCTCTGGAAAGTGACCTTGTACTGCTCAGGCGTCAGACCCAGCTCGGTTGCCAGCAAGCGGGCGGTCTTGTAGCACTGGCAGTGGTAGGGGTCGCCCAAGTGCAAAGTGCGCTCCGGCATGCCGTGAAAGCTCATCACCAGCATGTCGCCGCGCCCGGCCTTCTCCCAATGGGCCTTGACCGTTCCGGCCAGGGCAGCAATGTGGGCCGGCTGGTCGTGGTACTGATTGACGAAGCGGAACTCCGGCACGTAGCGAGTGTTCTGGCCCCACTCGGCCACCTTGTCAAAGGCGCTGCCGGTGGTGGCACCGGAGTATTGCGGATAGGCTGGCAGCACCAGCACACGGGTCACGCCTTGGTCGCGCAGGCTTTGCAAGCCGCTGGCGATGGATGGATTGCCGTAACGCATGGCCGTGACCACCGGCACCTCCAGGCCGCGCACGGACAGCGTGCGGGCGAGTGCCTGGGCCTGGCGCTGTGTCCAGACCAGCAAGGGCGAGCCTTCAGGCATCCAGACCGTGGCGTACTTTCGGGCCGACTTGGCGGGCCGGGTGCGCAAGATGATGCCGTGCAGGATCGGCGCCCAGAGCAGCTTGGGGATCTCCACCACTCGCGTGTCGCTGAGGAACTCCGCCAGATAGCGGCGCAGTGCCGCTGGCGTGGCCGCGTCCGGTGTGCCCAGGTTGACGAACAGCACACCGGCGCGCGCCGGTTGGCCATGCCGGAACGGCGCTTCAGTGCGAACAGTCATCAATATCCGTGGCGTTTGGGCGTGGGGGAAAGAAAGGTCAGGGACGGCGCAGTCGGCGGTTCGGATTCGGCCATGAAGGCGAATCGCACGACCGCCACGCTGGGATCGTTGGGCGTGCCGCCCAAGCCCAACTCACCATGGCCGTGCAGTGTGCAACTGCCGCGGCGCAGGCTCAATACTTCGTCATCACCGGCAAACAGGACAAAGGTGCCGTTGATGCTCAGATCGGTCAGGTGCAAGGCACCCCCCATCAGATCGATGCGGGCATGGGTGCGCGAGACTCGCGCATCGTCAACCTTCAAGCCGCAAGCAGTGCCTCGGCCGATCAACACCGGCAAGCGTTCGCGCAGGAACACATTGCGCTGGCTGTTCCAGGTCAGTTCCACGCCCAGCGCTTCATTGGAGGTGCCGTGCGTCTCAAGGTGCGTCACCTCGGTGTCCATGCCCTTGTTGCGGGTCAGCTGGAACACTTCGGCGGGCTCGGCCCGGCCCCTGAGGTGCAGCTTATCGAGGTGACGAAAGCGTGAGCGCACTTCCCAGGGAAGTTCGTCGTAGACCTCCCGGCTGATCAGCGATTCGCTGTCTCCGGCGTGGTCGAGCAGACGAGCAGCCACGTTCACCGCGTCGCCAAAACAATCGCCACCGACTTCAACGATCTCGCCGGCCGTGATGGCAATCTGCAGTTGCACCTTGGGTGAGGCGCGTGATGTGTCGCTGCCCACGGTGACATGGGGTTGCGGCTGACGATCCAGATCGTCCTGCATCTGCACCGCGGCCGTCACCGCATTGATGGCCTTGGGGAAGACCGCCATCAAGCCGTCACCCAGGGTCTTGACCAACTGGCCGCCCGAGCTGGGCACCCGACGGGCCAGATTGCGGATGACCTCGGTCACGACCGAGGTGGCGTGGGCATTGCCCAATGTTTCATAAAGGGCAGTGCTGCCACGCAAGTCGGCAAAAAGTACGTATCTGCGCTTGATGGTCGCCATGTCTCAGCCGAGTGTAGCGCGCCGCGTCCTGAACATCCTGATTTCTCGGGAAACCCCTGAACCGGGGGCAGGGCGCGGCGGGGCTTGTTCGATCAGATGTTGTCGAGGTAGGTGCGGAGCTTGTCCGAGCGGCTCGGGTGCTTGAGCTTGCGGATGGCCTTGGCTTCGATCTGACGGATGCGCTCGCGGGTCACGTCAAACTGCTTGCCGACTTCTTCCAGCGTGTGGTCCGTGCTCATCTCGATGCCGAAGCGCATGCGCAGGACCTTGGCCTCGCGCGGGGTCAGCGAATCGAGGATGTCCTTGACCACATCGCGCAGGCCGGCCTGCATCGCGGCCTCGATCGGCGCGGTGTTGTTGGTGTCCTCGATGAAATCGCCTAGATGCGAGTCGTCGTCGTCACCGATCGGCGTCTCCATGGAGATCGGCTCCTTGGCGATCTTCATGATCTTGCGGATCTTGTCCTCGGGCATCTCCATCTTCTCGGCCAGCGTCGGGGCGTCCGGCTCGAAGCCGAATTCCTGCAAATGCTGGCGCGACAGGCGGTTCATCTTGTTGATCGTCTCGATCATGTGCACCGGGATGCGGATGGTGCGTGCCTGGTCGGCGATCGAGCGGGTGATGGCCTGACGGATCCACCAGGTGGCGTAGGTCGAGAACTTGTAGCCGCGGCGGTATTCGAACTTGTCCACCGCCTTCATCAGGCCGATGTTGCCTTCCTGGATCAGGTCGAGGAACTGCAGGCCGCGGTTGGTGTACTTCTTGGCGATGGAGATGACCAGGCGCAAGTTGGCCTCGATCATTTCCTTCTTCGCATCGCGCGAGGCCTTTTCGCCCTCGTTCATGCGGCGGTTGATGTCCTTCAGGTCATCGACCGGCACCACGGCGCGCGATTGCAGATCGGTCAGCTTCTGCTGCAGCTCCTGCACGGCCGGCAGATTGCGGCTCAGGATGGCGCTGTAGGGCTTGCCCGACGCGATTTCCTTCTCGGCCCACTTCAGATTCATCAGGTTGGGCGGGAACTGCTTGATGAAGTAGTCCTGCGGCATGCCGCACTTGTCGACCACGATCTTGCGGATCTCGCGCTCGTAGCGGCGCACATCATCCACCTGCGAACGCAGGATGTCGCAGAGCTTCTCGATGGTCTTGACCGTGAAGCGGATCGTCATCAGGTTGTCGCTGATGGCGGTCTGTGCCTTCACATACGAGGCAGAGCGGTAGCCTTCCTTCTCGAAAGCCTTGCGCATCTTGTCGAAGTGGATGCGCAGGTCGGCGAACTTGGTCAAGGCCTGGTTCTTCAGCTCTTCGAGCTTCTTGGTCAGTGCCTTGGAGCCGCCGTTGCCGTCGTCATCGTCTTCTTCGTCGAACTCGTCGAAGTCTTCTTCGGCCACATAGTCGTCGGCCTCGTCAGCCGCCACAAAGCCGTCCACGACTTCCGAGATCTGCATGTCACCTGCCGCAATGCGGTCGGCCATGGTCAGGATGTCGGAGATGGTGGTGGGAGAGGCCGAGATGGCCAGCATCATGGCCTGCAAGCCGCCTTCGATGCGCTTGGCGATCTCGATTTCGCCTTCGCGGGTCAGCAGCTCGACCGAGCCCATTTCGCGCATGTACATGCGCACCGGGTCGGTGGTGCGGCCAAACTCGCTGTCCACGGTGGACAGGGCGGCTTCGGCGGCTTCTTCGGCTTCTTCTTCCGTGGCGGTGGAGGTCGCGCCGCCGGCGATCAGCAGCGTGGCGGCGTCGGGCGCCTGCTCGTACACCGCGATGCCCATGTCGTTGAGCATCGAGATGATGGCTTCGAGGATTTCCTCGTTGACCAGCTTCTCGGGCAGGTGGTCGTTGATTTCCTGGTGCGTGAGGTAGCCACGCGTCTTGCCCATCTTGATGAGGGTCTTCAGCTCCTGACGGCGCTTGGCGACTTCTTCTTCGGTCAGCGCGGTTTCATCCAGGCCGAACTCGCGCATCAGCGCCCGTTCCTTGGCCCGGGAAACCTTCATGCGCAAGGGCTTGGCCTTGGGCTTGTCTTCGGTCTCTTCTGCCGCCTCGACCGAGTCAGACTCGACGACCTCCAGCTCGCCTTCCAGTTCGCCTTCAATGTCGCTCAAGTCCTCTTCGAGGTCTTCCGCCGGCTTCTTGGCGACGACAGCGTCTGCCTTGGGCTTGCGACCCCGCTTGGCCTTGCCTTCTTCCGGCGCGGCCTTGCTGGCGCGGGCCTTGACCGGCTTGGCGGTGTCGACCAGTTCTTCGGTCGTGGCAGTCTTGGCAGCGGTCGTCTTCTTGGCGGTCATGCAGTTCCTCGGTAGGTGCTTGCTTCAACGCGACAGCACAGTCGTGCGCGGCGAAACTCGGCTCATCAAACTGAGCATCGGACACCTGATAAAAAATTTTGGCGTTTCGGCTCGCCGGCAATGCGGCAGCGCGACTCTCGCGGGCAAGTGGAATGTGACTTCAACTTGATGCAGCCCTTGCGGTGTGAGGTGGCCTGATGTGTGACCCGTATCAAGGGTGGCCGGGGACCGGAGGTGCTGCGGTCACTCTTGCCGCTGCAATCATCGGATTATACCTGAAACAGCAGCAAGAGCGGGGCGGCTGTGGCTCCGCTCAGGGCTCCGCGCTGGGCAGGATGGCCTGCCGGCGCTTGACCTCGCGCCAGAGCAGATCCAGGGCCTTGTAGCGCGTCAATGCCTCCGGATCCTGGCCCGCCTGCGCCAGCAGCTGTTTCATCTGCCGCGCCAGATCCCGCTCGAGCAGCACATCGAGTGCGCGGCGGAAGTCTTCGAAGGTGGCGCCGGGATCGGCGTCACCGTCCGCCAGGTCGCGACTGGCGTCGTCAATCCCGGCATCCGCGCTCAAGGCTTCGCGCAAGACGGCCCAAGGTCGGACGCCATGCTCTGCCAGGTCGCGTTCCAGCCAGGCGATCAGGCGGCCATGGGGCTCGGGCAGTTCATGCAGGAAGCTGTGTTCATTGGCAGGCAGGTCATTCCACCACCGCGGCTCGCCGAACAGCATCTGCAGCACCCGGTCTTCAGGCCGCTTGGGCGGTGGGCGGCGGGTCTGCACGGGCGGCGGCATGTCGCTGCGGTCGCGTTTGAAGAAGCCCTTGCGCTTGGGCTGCAAGGCATGGGCGGGCGTGCCATCGGCAGACTCTTCAGCGGCTGCTGATTGGGGGGCTGCGCCGGAACTTCGGCTCCGCGGGGCGCTCTGGCCCCAGAGGCGCGCCAGTTCGTCCGCCGGCAAACCGCCGGAGCGGGCCAGTTCGCCCAGCAACTGCAGCCGCAATGCACCTTCTGGCAAGGCCAGCCACAAGGGCCGGGCCAAGGCCAGCATGCGCGACCGGCCCTCGGCGCTGCCCAGGTCGATGCCTTCACTCACATGCTCCAGCAGCTGCCGGGACAAAGGCACGGCGTCGCGCACCCGTGCTTCGAAGGCTTCACTGCCGAATGCGCGAACGAAACTGTCGGGGTCGTGTTCGGCTGGCAGAAACAGGAAGCGGAAGCTGCGGGTGTCCGTGGCATGGGGCAGGGCGGCCTCCAGCGCGCGGCCCGCGGCGCGGCGACCGGCGGCGTCGCCGTCAAAGCTGAACACCACTTGCTCGGTGAAGCGCAGCAGCTTGTGCACGTGGTCCGCGGTGCAGGCGGTGCCCAGCGTCGCCACCGCGTTGGGAAACCCCAGCTGGGCCAGCGCCACCACGTCCATGTAGCCTTCAGTGACCAGGGCATAGCCGCGCTCGCGCAGACCCGATCGCGATTCGAACAGGCCGTACAGCTCCCGGCCCTTGACGAAGACCGGGGTTTCGGGCGAGTTCAGGTATTTGGGCTCACCCTTGTCGAGCACCCGACCGCCGAATGCGATGGTTTCGCCCTTGACATTGCGGATGGGGAACATGATCCGGTCGCGGAACCGGTCATAGCGCTTGACCTCGCCGGGTTCCTCGCCTTGCACGATGACCATGCCGGACTCGGCCAGCAGCGGATCATCGTAATGGGCGAAGGCACTGGCGAGGCTGCGCCAGCCCTCAGGCGCATAGCCCAGGCCGAACCGAAGCGCAATCTCACCCGTCAGGCCGCGGCCTTTGAGGTAGTCCACGGCGCGCGGATTGCCCTTGAGGGCGTGGCGGTAGTGCTGGGCGGCCTTGCCGAGCACATCGGTCAGCGTGGTCTGACGTTTGCGGGCTTCAGTGGCCGCGGCCTGATCGGCGGCGCTGCGCTCGTCCTCCGGCACTTGCAGACCCACCTGCTGCGCCAGGTCATTGACGGCTTCGACGAAGCTCAGGCCGTGGTGTTCCGTGAGGAACTTCAGCGCATCGCCGTGGGCGCCGCAGCCAAAGCAGTGGTAGGTCTGGCGGGTCGGGCTGACGATGAAGCTGGGTGACTTCTCGCCGTGGAAGGGGCACAGGCCTTTGTGATTGATGCCGGCCTTCTTCAGTTCCACGTGGCGACCCACCACCTCCACCACATCGGCGCGTGCAAGCAGTTCCTGGATGAAGCCGGCTGGGATCACGGGGGCAGTCTGTATCGGTGGAGGCCGCGACAAGCTGGGATTTGTCGATGCGGAAAATGCCAACGGGGCAGCACTTGGCTGCCCCGTTGGCAATGTTCACCGCATTTTAACGCTGCTTTGCCATGCACCACCGCCGTGGCGATGTCCCCCTGAGTGCTGGCAAGTTCGATTCAGCGCAGATGCAGATTCACGCTCAGAGCGCGAAATCCTGCAAGGACTTGCCGGCAGCCAGTGCCGTTTGCAGCCACTTGGGCTTCAAGCCGCGGCCAGACCAGCTTTGGCCGGTTTCTGGGTCACGGTATTTGGCGGCCACCTTGCGGCTGGCGTCGGTCTTGGCGGCAGAAACCTTGCCGGACAAATCGGCAGCGGTCAGGCCATATTCAGACATCAGTGCCTTCACTTTGGCAATGGCATCTGCCTTGGCGCTGCGTTGGGCTTCGGCGATCTGCTTTTCGAGCGCGTCACGTTGTGCGAGTAGTTCCTGGATGGTCGGCATTCTGGTATCTCCAATCAATTAACCCCGAGGGCAGGCGGATGATACCCTAGCTCGCGAAAGATACCAGTCGGGTTGGGCCGTTACTTGTAACCAACCCGGTCAAGCATTTGCTGGACCTTGACCTGATTCACGCCGATGGTCGCGACCGGGACTTTTTCAGCCTTGAAAGATCCGAGCGCGTCGAGCGCCGGATTGGCCAGCTTGGTACTGGCCACGGCCGGCCACTCGTTGTTGCCGCCTGCAAAATAGGCCTGGGCTTCGTTGCCGGCCAGGTATTCGAGAAACTTGACGGCCTCCGCCTTGTTCTTGGCGTAGCGCGCCACGGCCCCCCCGGCCACATTCATGTGGGTGCCGGAGCTGGCTTGGTTGGGCATCACCACCCCGATCCGCTCGATCACCTTGCGATCTTCGGGTTTGTCCGAGCGCATCAGGCGAGCGAGGTAATACGAGTTTGTCAGTGCGATACCGCACTCACCACTGGCCACGGCCTTGATCTGGTCGGTATCACCCCCCTTGGGTGTGCGCGCCATGTTGTCGACCATGCCCTGCAACCAGGCTTCCGTCTTTGGCGGGCCGAGATGCTCGAGCATGGCGCCGAACAGCGACAGGTTGTAGGGGTGAGAACCTGAGCGGGTGCAGAGTTTCCCCTTGTTCTTCGGCTCGCCCAACTCTTCGTAGGTGTCCACATCGGCCGAGTTGACCGTGGCCTTGCTGTAGACCACCAGGCGTGCGCGGGTGGAGAAACCGAACCACTGAGAACCTTCGCTGGTTTCCTTGCTGCGCAGGTTGGCCGGAATGCGGGTTTCCAGCAGTTTGCTGTGCACCGGCTGGAACAGGCCGTCCACTTCAGCGCGCCACAAGCGGGCGGCATCCACCAGCAAAATCACATCGGCCGGGCTGGCGCTGCCTTCGCTTTTCAGGCGCGCCAGAATGCCGGCATCATCGGCATCCACCCGGTTGATTTTGATGCCGGTGGCCTTGGTGAATCCGCTGTAAAGGGCTTCGTCGGTCTGATAGTGGCGGGCCGAGTAGAGATTCAGCACCTTGTCCTGGGCCCCGGCGGCAGAAGAGGCCAGCAGGGCTGCACATATCGCCACCTGGGCGATGGGACGGAAAACAGACATCAGAAACCTCCGGCAATGGTAGGGGTCGGGAATGCCGGAGAGTGTACCTGAGAACGCGAATGGTTCTCGATCAGCGCTTTGGGCGCCTGGCCTCAGGCCGACGGTGGCACGTAGCCGGTGGGCTGGTCGGCGCCGCCGCTGAAGAGAAACTGCTCCATCTGCCGTGCCAGGTACTGGCGTGCACGCGCATCGGCCAGATTCAGACGGTTCTCATTGACCAGCATGGTCTGGTGGCGCTTCCACTGCTCGAAGGCTTCCTTGCTGATGTTGTCAAAAATGCGCTTGCCCAGTTCGCCTGGGTAGACGGGGAAGTCCAGCCCTTCGGCTTCCTTCTTCAAGAACGTGCATTGGATCAGTCGGGCCATGGGGAATTCACTCCAGAAACAAGGGGGAAGAAATGGGGGGGCGTCTTTGGGGCGCGATCAATCCTGCCGTCAGGACAGCTTCTTGATCATGACCTGCGAGCGCCGGTCCCAGTTGTATTTGCGTTTGCGCGCTTCGGGCAGCCAGTCGGGGTCGACCTGAACAAAGCCGCGCTTGATGAACCAGTGCATCGTGCGCGTGGTGAGCACAAAGATGGTGTCGAGTCCCATGGTGCGGGCGCGCTGCTCGACCCGCTTGAGGATCTTGTCGCCATCACCCTGGCCCTGGACCTGGGGTGACACGGTCAGCGCCGCCATCTCGCCGGTGCGCGCTTCCGGATAAGGGTAGAGCGCTGCGCAGCCGAAGATCACGCCGTCGTGCTCGATCACCGTGTAGTTGGCGATGTCGCGTTCGATCTCGGTGCGGTCGCGCTTGACCAGCGTTCCGTCACGTTCGAAGGGCTCGATCAACTGCAGCACGCCACCCACATCGTCCGAGCTGGCCTCGCGCAGGCTTTCGAGTTTCTCGTCCACCACCATGGTGCCGATGCCGTCGTGGGTGAACACCTCCATCAACAGCGCACCATCGGTGGCAAAGGGCAGGATGTGCGAGCGCTCCACGCCGCCGCGGCAGGCATTGACGCAATGTTGCAGATAGAAGCCCGGATCGGTGGGCTGCATGGGGGCGGGCAAGGCGGCCAGCAGGCGCTCGGCCTCGGCCAGCGACAGTTCGGTGTCGATCGCACTGTCCGGGTCGTCAATCTGCTCGCGGATGCCGGCAATCTCGGTCATGAACAGAAGCTTGTCGGCTTGCAGCACGATGGCGGTCTGGGTAGCCACGTCCTCCATCGACAGATTGAAGGCCTCGCCCGTGGGCGAGAAACCGAAGGGCGACAGCAGGACCAGTGCGCCGATGTCGATGGCGCGGCGAATCGCCAGCGCATCGACCTTGCGCACCACACCGCTGTGCTGAAAATCCACGCCGTCGACGATGCCCACGGGCCGGGCGGTCAGGAAATTGCCCGAGACCACCCGCACGGTGGAATTGGCCATCGGGGTATTGGGCAGGCCTTGTGAAAACGCCGCTTCGATCTCGAACCGCAGCTGGCCGGCAGCCTCCTGGGCGCAGTCCAGCGCCACACTGTCCGTCACTCGCATGCCATGCGAAAAGCGCGAGGCATGACCCTTGGCATGCAGTTGCTCATTGACCTGCGGCCGGAAGCCATGCACCAGCACCAGGCGCACGCCCATGGCCTGCAGAATGGCCATGTCCTGGGCAAAGAAGTTCAGCTTGCCTGCGGCGATCAACTCGCCCGTGATGCCCACCACAAAGGTCTTGCCCCGGTAGGCATGAATATGCGGCGCCACTGAGCGAAACCAGGGCACAAAGGTGTGGGGGAATACAAGGTCCATGTTGCCCGCGATTGTGCCGCAGGCCGACTCGCATAATCGGCGCCCATGATGATCATCCGATGGAGTCGGGGGCTGTTCGCCGCCGTGCTGGTCCCCTGCGCCTACGCTTACGCCTGCGCCGGCACCGGCACAGCATGGGCCGAGGGCGAGGTCCCGGCTGCCGCCAACCCGGCACCGCGCTGGCAGGCCGTGCCGCGCATCGAAGGCCGGCTCAGCGCCGCGCAGATCGGCCTGGTGATCAACGAGGACGACCCCTATTCCGTGGCCGTGGGCGAGCACTACATCGCCAAGCGCGGCTTGCTGCCGGCGCAAGTGCTGCGCCTGCGATTTGCGCCCCGGCCCAGCCTCAGCCCGCCAGAGTTCGCGCCGCTGCGCGAGCAGATCCAGGCCCATTTCAATGCCGGTGGCGGCGGGGCGGGGATCCAGGCCCTGGCCTTGGCTTGGCGCATGCCCTGGGCAGTGGCGTGCAACAGCATCACCAGCGCCGTCAGCCTGGGTTTTGATGCCGAGCAGTGCGTCAACGGTTGCGCTCGGGGCCGGTCCTCGCCGTATTTCGCCCATCCCACGGCGCTGCCCTACAGCCGGCTGGGCCTGCGGCCGTCGATGCTGCTGGCCGCTGACAGCGTGGATTCGGCGCTGGAGATGATCGACCGTGGCGTGGCCTCGGACGGTCACCTGGGCAAGCGCTTCTCGCCCTGGGTCGAGGCGGTGTTCGTCAGCACACCCGATGCCGCGCGCAATGTGCGCGCCGTGAACTTCCCGCCGTCGACCCGCTTGAATGCCCCGCGCGTCGAGGTGCGTTCAGAGCGGCAACGCGGCTCGCCGGAACGCCAGCCGGGCGGTGAACCCA
This sequence comes from Bordetella parapertussis, assembly GCA_943371685.1. Taxonomy (GTDB): domain Bacteria; phylum Pseudomonadota; class Gammaproteobacteria; order Burkholderiales; family Burkholderiaceae_C; genus Ideonella; species Ideonella parapertussis_A. Next base: position 14,758 of record CALRVU010000009.1, read on the forward strand.
TGGTGCTTTATCAGACCGGTGCGGTATCGGTTCAGCCCATGCGCGGCTTCTTCTTCGCGCCCGGCGCGGTGGCTGACCACCTGACGTCGACGGCCGGTGTGCTCGACGGCAGCAGCGGTCAGATGTCGGCCACCCGCTGGATCGAGGCTGGCGCCACCGCCAGCTACGGCACGGTGAGCGAGCCTTGCAACCATGTGCAGAAATTCCCCCAGCCGCAGTTGCTGCTGCAGACCCTGCTGCAGGGCAGCACGGTGCTGGAGGCGTACTGGAAGAGCGTCGCCTGGCCCGCGCAGGGCGTGTTCATCGGTGAGCCCCTGGCCGCACCATTTGCGTCGGCCTGGGCGACGCCGCCGAGTGCGAGTCCGAGCTCCTCGGCCTCCGCAGCGGATCGCTGAAAGCCGCCTTCGGGCGGCATGAAGACGGGCACGGGATAATCCGCCACCCGTGAAATCCTCTGACCCCCCTTTGAACCTGCCTGCCGGCGATGCCCGCCCGCGCCCCGAGCGCGACCCACAACGGCCGCGCGGCCCCCGGCCCGCTGGCCCTCGGGCAGCGCCCAATCCGGTGCCGCCGATCCGATTCCCCGAATCACTGCCGGTGTCCGGCCGGCGTGAGGAGATCGCGCTCGCGCTGCAGAACCATCAGGTGGTGATCGTCTGTGGCGAAACCGGCTCGGGCAAGACCACCCAGCTGCCCAAGATCGCGCTGTCGCTGGGCCGGGGCTGGGGCGCTGGCGGCAACGGCCTGATCGGTCACACCCAGCCGCGGCGGATTGCCGCCAGCTCGGTGGCCAAGCGGATTGCCGAGGAGCTGAACAGCCCGCTGGGCGAGGTGGTGGGTTTCAAGGTCCGCTTCCAGGACCGGCTGCAACCGGGGGCCAGCGTCAAGCTGATGACCGACGGCATCTTGCTCGCCGAGACCCAGACCGACCCGCTGCTGCGCGCCTACGACACGCTGATCATCGACGAGGCCCATGAGCGCAGCCTGAACATCGACTTCCTGCTCGGCTACCTGCGGCAGATCCTGCCGCGCCGGCCCGACCTGAAGATCATCGTCACCTCGGCCACCATCGACGCAGACCGTTTTGCCAAGCACTTTGCGTCCAGCAAAGGTCCAGCACCGGTGCTGATGGTCAGTGGCCGCACCTTTCCGGTGGAGCAGCGCTGGCGGCCGTTTGAAGAAAGCAAGGAACACGATCAGAACGATGCGATCGCCGATGCCGTCGATGAACTCTGGCGGGACGGCTCGGGCGACATCCTCATCTTCATGCCCGGCGAGCGTGAGATCCGTGAGGCCGCCGACCACCTGCGCAAGCACCTGGCGCACGACCCGCGGCATCGCCATGCCGACATCCTGCCCTTGTTCGCCCGCTTGTCGCAGCAAGAGCAGGACCGCGTGTTCGAGACCGGCGGTGGTCAGCGCATCGTGCTGGCCACCAATGTGGCCGAGACCTCGCTCACTGTGCCGGGCATCCGCTATGTGATCGACGCCGGCCAGGCGCGGGTCAAGCGCTACAGCTACCGCAACAAGGTCGAGCAGCTGCAGGTCGAGCCGATCAGCCAGGCTGCGGCCAACCAGCGTGCCGGCCGCTGCGGCCGGGTCGCAAACGGCATCTGCATCCGGCTTTATGACGAGAAGGATTTTGCCGGTCGGCCGCGCTTCACCGATCCGGAGATCCTGCGCAGCTCGCTGGCCGGGGTCATTCTGCGCATGAAGGCCCTGGGCTTGGGCGCGGTCGAGGACTTCCCGTTCCTGGAAGAACCGCCGCGCAAGGCGATTGCCGACGGTTATGCCTTGTTGGGTGAGCTGGGCGCGGTGGACGAGGCCCATGAGCTGACGGCCATCGGCAAGGCGCTGGGCAAGTTGCCGCTGGACCCGCGGGTCGGCCGGATGATTCTGGAAGCCCGCGACCGGCAAAGCCTGACCGAGGTGCTGATCATTGCGTCGGCCCTGAGCGTGCAGGACGTGCGCGACCGACCGCTGGAGGCCCAGCAAGCGGCCGATGAGAAGCACAAGAAGTTCGACGACGAGAAGTCGGAGTTCATGGGCTATCTCAAGCTCTGGCGCTGGATTGAGGAAGGGCGCGGCGTGCATGGCCATCAGGCTGCGGCCCAGGCCGGCCAGAAGGTCGACAGCCACAAACTGTCAAACCGCCAGCAGGAGCAGCGTCTGCGCGAGAGCTTCGTCAACCCGCGCCGGGTGCGCGAGTGGCGCGACATCTACTCGCAGCTGCACACCGTGGTGGCGGAGCAGGGCTGGCGGCTCAACGGCAGCCCGGCCACCTATGAGCAGATCCACCTGGCCATGCTGGCCGGCCTGCTGGGCAACATCGGCTGCAAGAGCGACGATGAGGACTGGTACCTGGGTGCACGGGGCATCAAGTTCTGGCGCCATCCCGGTGCGCATCTGAGCAAGAAGCCCGGCCGCTGGCTGGTCACGGCCGAGCTGGTGGACACCACGCGGCTGTTCGGCCGCGGCCTGGCGGCGATCGAGCCGCAGTGGATCGCGCCGATTGCCGGCCACCTGCTCAAGACCCAGTTGCTGGAACCGCACTGGGAGAAGAAAGCCGCTGAGGTGATCGCGCTGGAGCGGGCCACGCTCTACGGCATCGTCATCTATGCCAATCGGCGCGTCAATTTCGGCAATGTCGATGCCAAGGCCGCGCGCGAGATCTTCATCCGCGAGGCCCTGGTCAATGGCGAGTGGGAATCGCGGCTGCCCTTCCTGGCCCACAACCGCAAGATGATCGCCCAGGTGGAAGAGCTGGAGCACAAGTCGCGCCGGCAAGACGTGCTGGTGGATGACGAGCTGATCTACGCCTACTACGACCAGCACCTGCCCGCCGATGTGGTGAGCGGTGCCACCCTGGAGCGCTGGTACCGCGAGGCCAGCCGGGCCCAGGCCGATCAGTCGCCCGGCGCGCCCAAGCTCTTGCACCTCAATCGCGATGAGCTGATGCGCCACGAGGCCGCGGGCATCACCAGCGCAGCCTTCCCAAAGACCTTGCGCCTGGGCGGGGTGGACTGCCTGGCCGAGTACCTGCACCAGCCCGGCGACGCCAAGGACGGCGTGACGGTGACGGTGCCGATCTATGCCTTGAATCAGGTCAGTGAGGAGCGCTGCGACTGGCTGGTGCCCGGCATGCTCGAGTCCAAGGTGCTGGCCCTGTTCAAGAGCCTGCACCAGCGGCCCCGCTCACGGCTGGTGCCGCTGCCCGAGTCTGCTGCCGAGTTCTGCGGCCTGGCGAACTTCGGCCAGGGCAATCTGGTGGATGTGCTGCTGCGTGCGGTGCGCGAGCGCACCCAGATCGCCATCCAGCGCAATGACTTCAAGCTGGAGCAGCTGGCGCCGCATCTGTTCATGAACTTCAAGGTGGTGGACGAGCACGGCCGCCAGCTGGGCATGGGCCGGCAGTTGGCAGCACTCAAAGCCGAGCTGGGTGGCCAGGCGCGCAGTGCGTTCCAGGCCTTGGCCTCGCTCAAGCTCAACAGCCCGCCGGCGGCTGCGCCTGATCCTTCAGCGGGAGCCGCTGCGGCCGCCGGCCCGTCGGGTCGGGGCGTGGTCGCCGCCGTCAAGGCGGCA
>CALRVU010000010.1:0-17889 GCA_943371685.1 Bordetella parapertussis
CCGACTCACTGGAGAGTGTCATGGAATTTGTCGCTTACGAGCGCAGCAAGCAGGGGACCGGAGCGAGCCGCCGCCTGCGCCACTCGGGCAAAGTGCCCGGCATCGTGTTTGCCGCTGGCGAACCCGCAATGATCGAGCTGGATCACAACGCCCTGTTCTTCGCCCTGAAGAAGGAAGCGTTCCACTCGTCGATCCTGCACATGTCGTTGAACGGCAAGACCGAAAAGGTTCTGCTGCGCGACTTCCAGATGCATCCCTGGAAGCAGCAAGTGCTGCACGTGGACTTCCAGCGCGTGGATGAAACCACCCGCCTGCGCAAGAAGGTTCCCCTGCACTTCACCGGCGAAGAAACGTCGGTGGCCGTCAAGACCGACAAGTGCGTGATCGCCCACGTGGCCACCGAGATCCAGATCGAATGCCTGGCCGTCCAACTGCCGGAATTCATCGCTGTGGATCTGTCGGGCCTGGTGCGCGGCAAGAGCCTGCACGTGTCTGATCTGGTGCTGCCGGAAGGCATCAAGGCCGTCAAGCACGGCACCCAGAACCCGGTCGTGGTCTCGGTTGCCGAGCCCAAGGTCGAGGAAGAGATCGTCGCTCCGGTGGTGGTCGAAGAAAAGGGCAAGGGCAAGGGCAAGGGCAAGAAGTAATTCTTGCAAGCGCTTGTTTCTGCCAAAAAGGGCTCCTTCGGGAGCCCTTTTTTCGTTTGATACCATCCGGCACCTTTCGGAGAACCGTTGATGAATCGAATTGCCCAGTTGCTTGTTGCGCCCCTGCTCTTGACCACCCTGGCTGCCAGCGCAGCGGCCCCCGCGGCCACCATCGCCCCGGCCCTGCGGCTTCAAGGTCTGAACGGCGAGTCGGCGATCCAGGCCTTGGGTGACCAATTGCCCGCCATTGCGGCACGCAACCGTCGCAGCCCGGAAGAACTGCGCGCCATGCTGCGCCGTGATCACACGCTGCGCCTCGATGCTCAGGGCATGCTGATGTTTGTCGACGAACTGCCGGCGCCGCTGACCGCTCGGCCGGTCGCCGCCAACACCGCACCGTCGATCGCCGGAGCGACGGTGGACGCCTTCACCCTGCACAGCCGGCCGAGCGCCAAGCGCACCATCTATCTCGATTTCAACGGCGCCAGCCTGACCGGTACCGGCTGGAACTCCGGCTCGGAAACCATCACTGCCCAGCCCTTTGACCTGGACGGCGATTCCGCCAGTTTCTCGGCCGATGAACACGCCCGGATCACGGCCATCTGGAAGCGCGTGGCCGAGGACTTTGCCGCGTTTGATGTGGACGTGACCACCGAGCAACCCGCCGCTGAACGACTGACCCGGTCGAACGCCGCCGACGAGGAGTACGGCAACACCGTCTTGATCACCAACAACGCCGTCTATCCATGCGTCTGCGGAGGCATCGCCTACGTGGGTGTCTACAACTTGGATGACCCGTTTTACGACCGCTACAAGATCGCCCTGGTCTTCTTCGACATGCTGGCCTGGGATGAAAAGTACATCGCCGAAGCCATCTCTCACGAAGCCGGCCACAACGTCGGACTGAACCACGACGGCACGACGACTGGCTCCGCCTACTACGAAGGCCAAGGTGACTGGGCACCGATCATGGGTGTGGGTTACTACAAGCCATTGGTGCAATGGAGCAAGGGTGAGTACGCCAATGCGAACAACACCGAAGATGACTTCGCGGTGATGCAGAACTACGGCCTGCCCTTGCGCGCCGATGACCACGGCAACACCTTCAGCACCGCGACGGTGCTGACCCGGCTGGTCAAGAACGGCGCTGTGCAACTGAGTGCCGCCGGCGTGATCAGCCAGCCCACTGACAAGGATATCTACTCGTTCAAGGCCGGCCCCGGCGCTGCCAAGTTCAATGTGCAGCCGGATCCGACTTCGGCCAATCTGAACCTGAAGATTTCGGTCAAGGACGGCGCCGGCAACATCGTTGCGCAGACCAGCCCGGCCGACAAGCTCTCGGCCTATGTGCAGTTCACCCTGCCAGCCAAAGGCCAGTACTACCTGATCGTGACGGGTGTCGGCCAGGGTGACCCGCTGGTGGATGGCTACACCAGCTACAGCAGCCTGGGCCAGTACAGCATCACCGGCACGGCGCCCAAGCCTTGATGGACGGGGTCAGGGGCGGGTTGCGTCAGGCCGACCGGCCATGAACGCACTCGACCCTGTCGGCCTGGATTGTCTGGCTGCGCTGGTCGATGCCGGCAGCTTCGACAAGGCTGCGCAAAGCCTGAGCATCACCCAGTCGGCCGTGTCCCAGCGCCTGCGGGCGCTGGAGAGCAACGTCGGCCACCTGCTGGTGGTGCGATCACGGCCCCTGAGGCTGACCGAACCCGGCAAAGTGCTGCTGCGCTATGCCCGCCAGATGCAGGCCCTGCGGGCCGACGCGGCGCGCGAACTGGGCAGCGCCCTCAGCCGCGACGAGCGCCTGCCGATCGCGGTGAATGCCGACAGCCTGGCGACCTGGGTGCTGCCGGCGCTGGACCCGCTGGTGCAGGCGGGGCAGCGCGAGGGCTATGCCCTGGAGTTGATGGTCGACGACCAGGACTTCACCCACGACTGGCTGCGCCAGGGCGAGGTGCTGGGTTGCGTCAGCACGGTGGCCCAGGCACTGCGCGGCTGCGTCTGCCAGCCTTTGGGCTTGATGCGCTACTTTGCCGTGGCCAGCCCGGCCTTCATCGCCAGCGCCATGCCGAACGGCCTGACGGCACAGACCTTTGCCCACCTGCCATTCATCGTCTTCAATCGCAAGGACGACATGCAGGCCCAGTGGGTCACTCGCGCGTTCGGCGTGCGCGAGCCACGCCTAAAGGAGCGCTTCGTACCCAGCAGCGAGGCAGGCGCACGCGCGGCAGCCATGGGCTGGGGCATCGCGGTGATGCCGGAACTGCTGGCGACGCCTTACCTGACACAAGGCCAGCTGATCCGGCTCTGCCCGAGCGTGAGCCTGGAAGTGGCCCTCTACTGGCACCAATGGAAGCTCAAGTCCGAGCCCTCCCCTGCCGCCACACTGCGACCCGGGCTGATGGACCTGATCGGCGAGGCCCTGATCCGAGGCGCGCATCATGCGCTGGGGACACAACAGCAGGATCTGGGCGGACAGGCCTGACCTTGATTTTTCCGGTCACCATCGCCCACGACATCCGTCAGTCTCTAATGAGGCTGAAAAACGGATCCTTCAAGGTGGCAGACCTGTTGTGCTCGAAGAAGAAGTGGGCGACCCAGGCGAATTCGCAGCCTTGAGCCCGCGCGAGGACGGCCTGCCCCCCGTCTCGATGAACCAGCGCAGCCGTCGGTAAGATCAGTGCGAACGTGTCGCCGATGAGGCACAGACGACGAGACGTTCGATTGGCGTGCTCGCTCAAACAGAACGGGAGGAGCACGCAGCACGATTTGTACATTTTGTACGGCTTGGACCTCGACATTCAGCCCACCATTTTTGAGGGAGCCGCATGGGACCGCGAGTGCCTTGCACTGTGCACACCCACGAACAGCGCCACGACGGCCGTTGCCGCAAAGGCAATGGTGACGACAGGGATGCGAGATGCATCGTCGCCATGGATGACAAACGAACCGGTTAGCGGCCCGACCGCAATGCCAAAGACTTGCATCGCAGGACTCAGCGAGGCCAGGCGGCCGCTGGGATCACACCGAAAGCTGAGTGCCATTTGAAATGGCATGAGAAACAGCCAGGTGAACCCAAAAACGGCACACAGCAAAGCAAAGTCAACCGTGGATTGGATGGCCATGGCGTGCTGGATGCCGGCTGCAACCAAACCGAGCACCAGCGACCCTCCCACCAAGGTTGGAACCGTCGGCAATTTGCGCACCAGTGCAGACCCGATGGATCCACCCAGCACCTGCATGACCAACACGCCCGCAATGAGCGATTGCACCGCCTTGGCGTCAAACCCCGCCGCCTTTCCCAGTGGCTCAACGTAGGCCCAAAGCGATCCCAGCGCTGCCAATTGCAGGAAGACCACCATGAGCGGCACGACGGTATGCGTCGACCAGCGAAAGCCGGAGAGGGACGGCGTCAGCAGCGCGCCAAGGTGATCGGGTTGCCAGGCCGTCAGGACGCATGCCAGGAGGCCCATCGCAGCAAGCACCACGAACGCACCCTGCCAGCCGTAGTGAGGGATGACACTGTTGGCAAAAATCAAACCCAATGCCGCTTGTGCAATGGTTTGAACGACAAAGAAGATGCCTGCGATCCGGTCCGGACTCGGCGATCGCACGATCACGCCGGTTGCGATCCACAACAAGATGCCTTCAGAGAATCCTGCGGCGGCGCGCACGGCTGCAAACTGGAGATCTCCGCTTACCCGCAAAGTGAGCGCGTCGAAGGCAGCCACAAGAAGAGCACCCACAATGGTGACCCGCCTCAAGCGGGAGAGTGGCAGACAAGCGTCGCCCAACAACACGCCGAGCCCGAGCGCAAGGATCTCTGCCATCGCGACGAGTCCGACCCCCTCCAGGCTGACGCGGCGTGAATCGACAAGCTCTCCCAGCAGGATCGGCTGCAGACCGAGTACCAACAGGGCAATCGTTCCAATTGAAAGCGCAGCGGCCATGTGGGCGCCGTCGATCCTTGGCGTCTTGAGTTCCATCATCGGAGGAACTCCCCGTGTGCGCCGCCCGACGCCATGAAATGCCGGCGTCCCGCGCTGCAGGTGGCTGCTGCAGCAAGCGGCGTCGCCCGCTTCAACAGCCCGTCAAGGTTCACCGTGGTCATCATTCCAGTTGCCCTCCACTCCATCGATTCATGTTGGATCAAGACTTGGCCTCGGTCGAGAGTGTATAGTCATCACTATCGTTTTGAAAAGGAATGTTGAGCTTGGGACAATCCCTGCCTCACTTGACGCCAAACCAATGCCCTCCGCACGAAAACACCAGCCGCAATTGACCATGAAGAAGCAGCCCGCGCAGCAACGGGCGACAGACACGTTCGAGCGGATCCTGGAGGTCACGGCAGAGACCCTCGCCGACGTTGGCATCGAGCGACTCTCCACCAACCTGGTCTGCGAACGCGCAGGGCTGACGCCGCCGGCGCTCTATCGATACTTTCCCAACAAGTACGCGCTGCTGAGCGAGCTGGGCCAGCGCCTGATGCTGCTCCAGAACGAGCGCGTTTCGCACTGGATCACGGTCGAGGTGCTGGCGGGAACCGTGAGCGATCTGGAACGCGCACTTGAAGGACTGATCCTCGACACGTACAAGGTGACCGAGAAGACCGTCGGCGGCGTCTGGATCATGAGAGCCCTGCGAGCCGTGCCCGCGCTGCAACAGGTGAGGCTCACGTCCCATGCGCTGGTCACGGACTCGCAGGCCGAGCTGCTCACCCTGGCGCTTCCGCAGGTCAATCCAGAAGAGCTGCGATTGACCACCCGTGTTGTGGTTGAGCTGGTGTATGCCGCCGTCGAAATGCTGTTCGACGAGCCGCTGGAAATCAAGCCAGTCGCACGGATGGTCGCCGGGATGCTGGCAAGCCACCTCGAAAAAGTGAGACCTGTTCAGTCCGAGGAGCCTGACATTCTGAGCTGAACCCTCTTGAACATGAGCGTTGATCATCTTATGATGTGATCAAAGCTCATTTTTGTGGGCCATCCTCACGGCCAGCCCCCATGGAAATCATCAAAGAGTCGGCCCCATGAACAGTGCAGACGCGCGGCGCCGGCCGCAACAGGAACGAAGCAAGACACGTGTCGAAGCGATTCTGGACGTCGCGCTGGCACTGGTCGTCGAGCAGGGCTCCGAGGCACTCGCGATGCGCGAAGTCGCGCGCCGCGCTGGGGTGCAGATCAGCTCGATCTATCAATATTTCCCGTCCAAGGCCGCGATCATCCGCGCGCTTGCCACGCGCAACCTTGAGCGAGTGCGCTTGCTGCTGATGGGTGAAGTCGAGCAGTTGGTCTTGGCACATGGCGGCAAGCCGACGGTGGTGCAAGCCGTCAACCGCGTGGTCGACGCCTATTTCGCGCACTACCGGGACCAAGCCGAAGCCGTCGCCGTCTGGGCAGGCGCACAGGGAGACCCTGGGTTGCGAGACCTGGATGCAGAAGACAACCGCCGGACAGCGGAGTTCCTCGCCCCTGCGCTGGCACAGATCCTGTCGCGACCGGCCACGGAAGACATGTTCCCGATGGCACTGCTACTGACCGAACTCACCGGCGCGGCCGCGCGATTGGCACTCTCGGTCGAGTCCCCCCTGCGCGAGCAAATCATCGACCACCACAAAGCCATGCTGGTGGCGGCGCTCGAAGCGAAACAGCGAGCTTCAACATGACCACCGCGCAGCTGTTGGCAGCCCCGCACGACTACGGCCGCTACCGAACGGCGCTAGCCAATGCGCGTTTGCCGGCCGCCTTCATCGACCTCGACCGTTTCGACGCCAACCTCGAATCCCTGCGCCGCCGTGCCGGCGGCCTGCCCATCCGTGTGGTGACCAAGTCGATCCGCTCGGTGGCGATCCTGCGCCGCTTACTGGACGCGGGGCCGTTCGTGCAAGGTCTGCTGTGCTTTTCGCCGGCCGAAGCTGCATGGCTCGCACAACAAGGTTTCGATGACCTCGTGGTCGCCTATCCGTCTGTCGAGCCGAGCGATCTGCGCGCAGTCGCGGCACAGTTGCGCGAGGGGCGGCGCATCACCTTGATGGTTGACAGCGCACCGCAGGTGCAAAAAATCGCTGCCATCGCGCTGGCCGAAGGCGTCGAGATGCCACTGGCGATCGACCTCGACATGTCGTCAGTCTTTCCCGGACTGCGCTTTGGTGTCTTTCGTTCACCAATTGACGGCCCCAGCGCTGCGCTGGCGCTGGCAGCGCAAATCGCCGACACCCCTGGCGTGCACCTTGACGGCCTGATGGGCTACGAGAGCCAGATCGCCGGCCTGATGGACGCCGTGCCCGGCAAGCGCATTCGCAACACAGTGATTCGCGCGCTCAAGCGCCGTTCCGTGGTCGAAGTGAACGCTCGCCGGACCGCCACCGTTGCCGCACTGAAGGCCGCAGGTCATCGTCTGCGCTTCGTCAATGGCGGCGGTACAGGCAGCTTCGAAACCACCCGCCTCGACACCAGCGTCACCGAGCTTGCGGCCGGCTCAGGCCTGTACGTGCCCACACTGTTCGACCACTACCAAGCTTTCCGTTCTCAGCCTGCGGCAGGATTTGCATTGGCCGTGACCCGCACGCCGGCGCCCGGTGTCGTCACCTGCTCGGGTGGTGGTTATCCCGCCTCTGGCCCGGCAGGCAAAGATCGCCTTCCGCAGCCATGGCTGCCCCCTGGTTGCAGCTTGATTGCCAACGAAGGCGCGGGCGAGGTGCAAACCCCCGTTCAAGTTCCAACGTCGGCTGCCTTGCAGGTTGGCGATCCGCTGCTGTTCCGGCACGCAAAGGCCGGCGAACTTTGCGAGCGCTTCAACGCGTTGCTGTTGATCTCTGGCGGACGTGTCGTCGATCAGGTTTCCACCTATCGCGGCGACGGCCAATCCTTTCTTTAAAAAACCTCACGCATCAAGATTGGAGCGCGGACATGTGGAAGAACTGGTCGGGGTATGTGGCGTGCCCGGATGCACGAGTCGTCGTGCCCGGTACGGACACCGAGTTGGCGGAAGCATTGCGCGGCGCAGCGCGCGACGCAAAGCCGGTGCGCATGGTCGGTGGCGGCCATTCGTTCAGCCCGCTGGTAGCGAACCATGGCCAGGGGCTGATCGTTTCGCTCGACAAACTGCAGGGCGTGATCTCCATCGATGCCGACACCCGCGTCGCTCGCGTGCGCGCCGGCACGCGCCTGTGGGCGCTGGGGGACGCGCTGGCCGCACAAGGTCTCGCGATGGAGAACCTCGGCGACATCAATGTGCAGTCCGTCGCTGGCGCCACCAGCACCGGCACGCATGGCACCGGCATCGGCTTCGGCAACATCGCCACCCAAATCGTCGGCATGAAGTTTCTGCAGGCCGACGGCACCGAAGTCTCGGCCTCGGCGAGTGAGAACCCGCAGCTGTTCGCTGGAGGCCGAATCGGCCTGGGCAGTCTGGGCGTGCTGACCGAGATCAGCCTGCGGCTGGTGCCGGCGTATCGCTTGCGCTTGGAGCGCAGCGCTATGGACCTCGAAGAGTGCTTAGCGCAATCGGACGAACTCGTGGCGCGCCACCGCAACTTCGAGTTCTTCTGGATGCCGCACACGAACCTGGTGCAGGCCAAGGCATGGAACACCACCGACGCGCCCATCGACCAGCAGGATTGGAAGCGCTGGGCCCATGAGGTGCTGTTGGAGAACACCGCTTTCGGCCTGCTTTGCAACATCGGCAAGGCCGTGCCGGCACTGTGCCCGCCGATCAGCCGATTGTGCGCCTCGATGATCTCGCCGGGCCAACAGGTGGCCGCGAGCCACTCCATGCTGGCCAGCGTGCGCAAGGTGCGCTTCAACGAAATGGAGTGGGCCGTGCCAGCGTCGCGCGGTGCCGAAGCCATGCGCGAGATCCGTGCAATGGTCTCGCGGCGAGACTTCCCATTGATGTTCCCGCTCGAATACCGCTGGGTGCGGGGCGACGACTTGTGGCTCAGCCCGAACTACGGACGCGATAGCGTGCACATCTCGGTTCATCAGTTCCGAGGCATGCCCTTCGAGCAGTACTTCGACGCGGTCCAGGCAATCTGCCTGAACCACGGAGGCCGCCCGCATTGGGGCAAGGTGCATTCGCTCAAGGGTCGCCAGCTCGCAGCGATCTATCCACGATGGGACGATTTCCTCGCGCTGCGCGAACGCATGGATCCGAAAGGCCGTTTCCTCACGCCTTACCTGCGGGCGCTGTTCGGGATCGCTTGAGTCCAGCGACAGGACTGCGGAATCACCGCCGCAGGCCTTCGCTTCAGATCAGCCGCCCCAACCCTTCACTGCCGTTGAATCGGGCTGGCGGCCTTCGCAACCAGCGGGGACGGAGTCGACGCGGTTGAAAATCACGGTCTCGCCATTGACCTCGCTGCCGACGAAGATTCGAGCATGCAGTCGGCCATCCTTCAACCTCAGTTTCGAGTGGTAGAACTTCCGCTTGCGAGTGTCAAACGCCCACCCTTGGTTCCAGGAAACACCATCGAACTTGTTCGCCTCGAAGATTCTGCGATTGCAGTCCAAGGGCGTGGAGCGCTGTGCGTTGTTGACTTCCCTGTCCCACACGATGGTCCCGCAAAGCGCCGTTGGCGGTGCATCCCTGAACAGCGGGCATTTCTGCAACTGCACGATGCCATCGCCCTCCGGCGTCCGCCATAGCCCGACAAAGTCGTCGCCCCCCCCGGCGGCCCAGGCCTGCCTTGGTGTGATCGACGAGATCGACACGAACAGGACACTGCACAAGGAAATCAGTCGCTTCATACGCCCTCCGAAAAAGAGAAACCTGCAGGCGCCGGCTTCGCAGCCGCCATGCGCCACGCCTTTGCCAAGCCTTCAGAACCAGGTCAGCAGCCGAAGAAGCGCCCTGCTCAGCCTTTCGGTGAGTGGCGTGTACGGCGGGAAAAACAGTTTCACGGCCATCAACGGACCGGACTTCAGGAACGCCCGCTCGTGCGAGAAGGCTTTGAAGCCGAACTCGCCGTGGGCGTTGCCGATCCCAGAGTTGTTCACGCCACCAAACGGCAGATTGCCGTGCGCATACTGCTGCACACAGTGGTTGAGGCAGAAGCTGCCAGAGCTGGTTTGCAACATCACCTTGCGGGCGTTGGCTGAGCTTTTGCTCCACATGTACAGGGCCAGCGGTTTGGGTGCCGCGTTGATGTGGCCAATGACCTCGTCCAATGAATCAAAGGCCTGGATGGGCAGCACGGGACCGAAGATCTCTTCACCCGAGATGCGTGCCTCGGTCGGCACGTCCGTGAGCAAGGTCGGGGCCACGTAGCGGGTGGCCGCATCGTGGCGCCCCCCGGCCGCGACCGTCGCGCCGCGTGCCACGGCGTCGTCGATCAGCGCCCCCACCCGGGCCGCATGGCGCTCGTTGATCATCCGACCGAGGTCCGGGCTGCTGGCAACGGCCTGGTCGGTGGCCCCGTAGCGTTCCTCGATCAGCTTTCTGCACAGGCGCACAAAGGCGTCCCTGACGCTGCGGTGCACCAAGACATGGTCCGGCGCGACACAGGTCTGCCCCGCGTTGGTCAGCTTGCCCCAGATGACCAGGCCTGCGGCATGCTGAAGGTCGGCGGTTTCGTCGACGATCACCGGTGACTTGCCACCCAATTCCAGGGTGACGGAACTGAGGTGACCAGCCGCAGCGGCCATCACGATCTTTCCCACCGCCGGCGAACCGGTGAAGAAAATGTGATCGAAAGGCAGCGCGAACAGCTGCTGAGATGTCTGCACGCCCCCGCAGATCACATCGACCTCTTCCGGATCGAAGACCTCGGCGATCAGCTCGCCGACGACGGCGTTGACATGCGGCGTCATCTCAGACGGCTTCAGGATCACCGTGTTACCGGCCGCGACGGCGGAAACCAACGGGCCCAACAAGGTATTTACCGGGTAGTTCCATGGCCCGACGATGAGGCACCGGCCGCGCGGCTGAGGAACGACCTTCGCCGAGGTGCCGAAAGTCGTCAACGTCGGCGCCACGCGGCGCGGTCGCATCCAGCGCGAGAGGTGGCTCAGCGCATGGCCGATCTCGTCCAACACGGGCAGCAACTCGGTCAGGTCCACCTCGACCGGATGCTTGCGCAGGTCAAGGCTGAAGGCATCGCAGAGCGCGGCGCGCCGCTGCATCAGCGCGTCCCTGAGCCGCTTCAGCTTGTGTGCGCGCTCGTCAACCGTCGATCGACGCAAGGCCTGAGCACGCCCGAGCTGCCTGGCGAAGCTACGGCGGATCAGCGCCGGATCGGTATCACTGTCATCAAGCATCGCCAGCCTTGAAAGTGTTCATGGGAGCACCGCCGCAGTGAACGGTATGGCTTGCCATGGCAGGCACCTCACGGCGCAAGATATGGTGCGTTACCCGTTTGGGCAGCACCATCGCCAGGCGAATCAGCCATCGCATGGAGAACGGAAAGAGGTAGTCCCAACGCTTGCGCCGAAGCGCGTGCATCAAGTAATCCACGGCCTGCGTCTCCGACAGCGCCATCGGAGGGGGCATGCCGTCGTTGGCGGTGGCCTCGGTCGCGATGAAGCCCGGATAGACCGAGACAAAGCGAATGCCGAATTCACCAAACTCCAGCCGGCAGGTGTCGATCAGTAAGCGCAGCGCACCCTTGGCGGCTGAGTAAGGCCCCTGCAACGGAACACCCAGGAAGCCGGCCAGCGAGTTGGTCTGAAACACCAGCCCTGCGCGCTGCGCCTTCATCTGATGCAGCACAGGAAAAAGGTAATTAACGGCCACATCGTAGTTCGACCGCATGTAGGCCGTGACCTCGCGTGCGCCCAGCTCGCGCATGTCGATCGCCGGGGCCCCGCCCGCGTTGAGGAAAACCATGTCAATGCGGCCGTGCTGCCTCACGCAGACCTGCACCACCCGCTCTGCCGCGCTGGGATCTTCGGCGTCCGCAGCATGCACAGTACAAGCCCCACCGCCTTGCCATATCTCGTCGGCCAAGCCATCAAGCCTGTCCTTGCGGCGCGCCGTCGCAACGACAAGCGCACCCTCCCCCGCCAATCGGATCGCGAGCTTTCTGCCGATCCCGGAGGAGGCGCCCACGACCAGGGCGACCTTGCCATTGAGATTCATCGGTTTTCCTTCGACGGTTGCATCACGAGCTTTGTTTTCACTCGGGGGCGTTTCAGTAGCCGCGGCTCTCCACTGGCAGCAAGCCCATCTGAAAGCGCTTCTTCGCGTTCTGCTCATCCTTCATCAGGCGCCCATTGGCGACCCAGCGGACGATCCAGGGCAGCGGCTTGACGGGACCGCCCGTGGCGATGGCCAGTACATAGGCTTTCGCGCATTTTTCGAAGAGTTCGGCGTTCAGCGCCAAGCGCGAGGCGGTCACGCCGAGGCAGACGGGGTGACGGTTCGCGATCAGCACATTGCCTCCCGCCCGGAGGGAGTCAGCCAGGGCGCCTAGCTGGTCAGCCTTGGGGCCCATGTGGCCCAAATGCCGAACCTGTTCATCGAACACGCCCGGCATCACGCCGCCGAAATCCGCCAGGCAGTTTCCGAATTTTCCGCCCCCGATTGCTATCGCACCCACGTCAGCGCGCAAGCCATAGATGGATGCGTGCAAGTCGGCCTGCGACTGGACGCCGGTCATGCCGGACAAGCGGATCCGGCCTGGCGCCGCGTCGCTGGCCAAACCGAACCACGCGTTGCCCGATGCCGGGATGCGAATGGACAGGCTGGCCTCGGGCGCGCCCAACAGATGCTTGGCCTGCAGTCGATCTCGGATCAGCAGCCACTGCTCACGCAAGGTTTCGTCCATGCTCATGACCTCACACGAGCTTGAAGACGTCGTCGAAGCGGCCCAGCGCGTCGTCGATCACTTCATCGGTATCGGCCAGGCTGGTGTAGATGCGGCTGCCTGCCAGTGTGATCAGGCCATGCGCCGTGTAGGCCGCGCCCATCTCTTCCATCATGTGCTTGCGGCGCTTGGCCTCATCTTTGGCGCGCAGCAGTTTCCAAAGATTGCTGGTGTCGAGCAGCAGCACGCCCGAGGTCTGCAGGTGGACGATGGAGCCCATGTTGTAGGTCACATACGGCAGCCCGCGCCGGCGAATGATCTCTTCCAGGCCCCTGCGCAGCCGGTCCCCGGCGCGGCCTGCCACGCCGGCGGCGTCGGTTTTCTTGGCTTCCAGTAGTGCGTAGTAGCCCGCCACGCAGGAAAGCGGATTCGCCGACAAGGTGCCGCCCACAAAGGCCCGGCGCGCTGTGGTGCCGATGCCGCCCACCAGCAGCATCATCACGTCTTTGCGCCCACCGATGGCCCCCGCCATGGGATAGCCGCCAGTCAGGCACTTGCCGAGCACGGTCAGGTCGGGCCGCACGCCGAAATAGGCTTGCGCGCCGCCCATCCCGATGCGGAACCCGGTCACCACTTCATCAAAGATGAGCAAGGCACCGTATTCATCACAGAGCGCCCGCACCTGCCGGTTGTAGTCCGGATGCACGGGGCGAGTGCCGCTTTCGGGGCCCAGTGGCTCGACCAGCACGGCAGCTGTGCCGCCGCGCAGCCGGTTCAAGCGCAGCTTGTTGCGCAGCGCATCCAGGTCATTCGGGTTGCATTCCTGCGTGTTCCCGGTGGCCCCGCGGGGAATGCCCACCGCTTCCATACGGCCCGTTCCCGGTAGTCTCATGCCATAGACCAGTTGATCGCTCCAGCCATGGTAGGCGCCGCCCACTTTGATGATCCAACGCTTTTTGGTGTAGGCACGGGCCAGTCGCACGGCGCCCATGACGGCTTCGGTGCCGGAGCCCAGCAGGCGAACCATGTCCACCCCTGGCATCGACTGGCAGACCAACTCGGCCAGCTTGACTTCGTACTCATGCAGCAGGCCAGTGACGGGCCCGCACGAGTCCAGCACCTCATTGACCTTGCTGCGGATTGCTGGGTAGTTCGATCCCAGCAGGGTCGGGCCGCCGGCCTGCAGAAAGTCGATGTACCGGTTGCCGTCCACGTCCGTCAGGTGCGCGCCTTCGGCCTTAGCCACCGCCAGCGCAAACGGATGGTTGAAGGCCAGGTTGTGCTGGACGCCGCCGGGAATGAACGACTGCGCCCGCTCGGCCAGCTGCTTGGACCCCTTGCAACGCTCTTCGAAATAGCGCATTACCCGCGGCATGGCCGTCGGCGAGATGGGTCGCATCGGCTGCTTGACGAGTTCGTCAAAGCGTCGATAGAGGTCGACGACGTTGGGCCACTCCGAGATGGCAGGCGCCAGAGGGATGGCGCGGGCGGTGGCTTGCGACACTGGCGCGTCGGCTTGGATTCGTGCGAGGTTGTTCATGGCAGCTCGTGAGATCTGGTTCATGGGGTTTGGCGACCGGCCAGCGCATCAGAGACGCGCCAGAGGGCTGTTTGCAGCTTCGGGACGTTCGGCGCTCGCGTGGCGATGCGGCGTTGAAGGTGGGTGCGGGAGAGCAGCTCCAGGTCTTCGACCGCCTGCATCGCGGCCTCCGGACTGGCGCCGCAGCAAAGCACGCCGTGGTTGAGCATCAGATAGGCATTCACGTCAGAGCGCACCCGCCACCCCACCAGCGCGGAGAGCAGGCCACTGCCTGACGGCGCGTAGCCAGCGACGGGAATGCGCCGTCCCAAAGACGGTTGAAGCTCCGGCGGCACGTCCAATTCCTTGCCCAACAAGGCGCAAGCGCTGGCCACCGGCTGATGCGTGTGGATGCTGCAATTCACGTCTTTACGGGCGCGAAGAATGCGGGCGTGCAGTCCGCTTTCGACCGACGGATCGCGGTCACCGTCGACCACGCTCAAGTCCGAAAGCTTCAGGATGCACACGTCAGACGCACCCATCTCCAGGTAGTCAGTCGCTGAGGGCGTGACCGCGATGTGCGCGTCGTCGACGCGGAGCGCTATGTTGCCTCCGGTGCCTGCGAAGTAGCTTCTGCGGGAGAGCTCGAGGCAGAGATCGACGACGATTTGGCGTTGCTGGGCGTGCTGCATTCGGTGGACCCCTTGGGTGTATTCAATCGGCGATAGAGCGGCGCCAGCCGCGTGCGTACTTCCTTGAAGGAAGCGAACTTGTCGTCATACAGCTGACGCAGCGATGCATTGGGTTCGTAGGTCCGACGAATGCGACTGAGCGACGAGAGATCGGTGAACCGCAGTGCGCCGATCCCAACCCCGGCAATGAACGCCGCACCGATGGCGTTGGCCTGGATGGGGCTGGCGAGTTGCCGAATGGGGCGCCCAGAGACGTCGGCAATGATCTGGCACCACACGTCCGATTGGGCCCCGCCACCCACCGCAGTGATCGCACCGCTGGGCCTGCCCAACAGGCGGCCGAACGGCTCCATCATCCAGCGCGTGTTCAGCGCAACACCCTCGAGAAATGCCCGGAAGATGTCTTCCCGGGAATGCTCCAGCGACATGTTGAAGAGGCCAGCGCGCAGGCACGGATCGTCAACAGGCGTGCGTTCGCCGGACAGCCACGGCGTGTAGATGAGCCCACGAGCCCCAGGCGGAACGCGCGCAGCAATCTGGTTGAGGATCTCGTAGACCTCAGGGTGCTCTTCATCGCTGGCGAGCTCGTCCGGGTGGTAGAGGATGCGGTCGCGCAGGAACGAGAGATTGGCCCCGGCTGTCGATTGAAGGGCTACGGCAAGGTAGCGCCCGTCCACCGCGCAGGGCACGGCGGCGATCTTGTGGCGGATGTCCGTCTTCATGAAGGGCACGTGCGCCCCCAGCCATGAAGAGGTGCCCAGGTACAGGTGCGACTCGTAGTCCTCGACCGCTGCGCCGACGGCAACGGCAGAGTTGTCGACCGCCCCGGCGACGACGATGGTCTTCGGGCTCAAGCCCAGCGCCTGTGCCACGCCTGGCAGCAAGGGTCCCAGGGTGTCGGTGGACTTCACAATCTCGGGCAACTGGTCTACGGAGATGCCAAGCTGGCGGATCAGGGCCGCGTCGTATCGAACGTTGTGTGCATCGCGGTTGTCGGTCACCCAGGCGGTGAGCATGGAGTCCTGCGTGGCACAGAAACGCCCGCTCAGGCGCAGGTTCATGAAGTCGAGCACGTTCAAATACTTGTACGTGCGCTCGTGACGCTCGGGTTCGTGATCGCGGATATAGGCCATGTGCCCGGCCGAATCGCGTCCAGAGAGGGACGGCGCGCCACCGGTTCGGCGGATCCAGCGCAGCAGTTTCAGCGGCGCATAGCCTTCCACGTTGAATATCCGCCCCCGGACACGCCGGCCGATGGCCGCAGCGCCGCGCGAATCGAGCCAGGTCAGCGCCCGGCCAATCGCCTGGCCCTGCCGGTCGACACACACCGTGCCTTCGGTTTGCGTCGAGCAGCAGATCGCCACGACACGCCGACGCAGGGCTGGATTGACTGACAGCAGCTCGTCTGCGCCCGACAGAAAGCCGTTCCACCAGTCCGTGGGATCCTGCTCTGCCGTATCGCCCCGCACATGCAGATGCACGGGACGAAACGACCAAGCATGCACGACGCCATCAAGGCTGACCAGGGCACATTTGCAGCCCGAAGTCCCCAGGTCGACAGCCAGGACCAAACGGTGATCAGCGGATGGCATGCTGGTACTCGCTGGGGGCGGCCATCAGAAGGACTTCGACACCGATGCGACGACCTTGTTCTGATCGGTCGCACGGAATTTGGCCCCGTCCTGGACCAGGTAGAGCTCGCGAACAGGCGCCCGGGTGCCAACCCACTCAACACCCCAGTCGAAACCCCAAGCCGCGTGCGTGAGCCCCACGCTCATGTCGAAAAGATTGGCCTCCTTGAAGTTGGCCACCTTCTGGTAGCCCGCGTGCAGGCTCAGCTCCGTTGCCGGTGCGAGCGAGGTTTTGTAGCCCAGATCGAAGAGCCAGGTGCCCCGAGATCCGTGGTCACCGCGGCCATAGCACTCCAGCGCCTTCGTCGGATCGGGCATCAACCCAAGCATGGTCCCGCAAACACCACCTGTATTCGCGCCTCGATAGGTCTTGGAGACGACGTTGAGAATTCGCCCCTCGATCGGACCGTAGCCCACCTCCAGCACGGCAAACGCAGAGTTGAAGTTGCTGCGCCGAATGGCGAGCAACTCCCCCGTCGAGAGGTCGAAGCCATGCGGCGCGGTGAACTTCGCGCCCGGAAAGAGCTCGGCCGCCATGCCTGCGCCGAAGTGCCATTCGTCTGGATCGCCGAAACGGTAGCCGGCTGCCAGCAGCATGCCAAGGCCCGCGCCACCCAAAAACTGCTTCTTGCTGACTGTGTCGAACTCAGCCAGTGCGATCAGCCCACTTTCATGTGCCCCCTGAATCGTGAGCTTCAAGCTGGGCTGACTCAGCGAGTCGGAAGTTCCGCGCGTTCGCTGGTCTGAACTCAGCTTGAGCGTCGTGTCCAGCGCATAGCTGGCGAGCTCCTGTTCGGCGGCATGAGCGGTCGAAATTGCGCCGCACAAGAGGGTGCTCAAGAGAATGGTTGCTCGCATGGTAGTTTGGCCGTTTCGGCAGTTAGAAAACACAGACGGGCTGGGCAGGGAGTGCCATGACTCGTTTCAACACCTCGGTCTGACCCAGAAGCTCCATGCCGACAAAGGCACGAATGGACAGATCCTGATCTTTGGTCCGAACGACAGCCTTGTACTTTTTCTTGTCGCGTGGGTCGTACACCCAGCCATCGCGCCAAGCCTTGCCGTCAAAGCGATTGAGCTCCGCGATTCGAACGCCGCAGGTGCTGGCAGGGGTTCCCGCGTCCTTGTCCCAGACGATCTGGGCGCAAAGCGAAGCCGGCTGGCCCGAACACGGCTTGAATTCGATGATCGCGTCCTGTTCGACGGTCTGCCACAGACCTCGAGCATCGGCTGGACCATCGGCAAATGCCGAAGAAGCTAAAAACATCGCTGCCAAAAGCGCAGCGCGGGACGTTGCTTTCATCGAGAGGCCCTGTGAATTGGTGGAGGTGAAGACGCCGGCAGTCGTTGATTAGGTAGTGATGGCTATTGTATAGCGATCACTAGCATTATGAGCAAGTCCGCGACTAGGAAAATCCCGCATTTCGAGGCCCCCCATGGCCGGATGCCGAGGCGCCAGCGGAGACGCCGAGCGGGCGCTCGTCACGTCAAGTCATCTTTCGGATCTCGCGCGCCACACGCCTGGACGCCGGGTCTGCACCAGTTTCCAAAATCCGGAAGTCAATATATAGTCATGACTATCGTTATCGGGCGACCCACAAAAGATCGATCCCATCGGAGTCCATGCATGAACAACAGACATCAACCCGTCGCCGTG
>CALRVU010000011.1:0-17824 GCA_943371685.1 Bordetella parapertussis
CACGCACCTACCCAACCGGGTAGGTGCTAAGTGACCTCTGGTTGGATTCAATTTGACGAATCCAACCACCGACGCTGCGAAGCCGCGTCAGGCCCAAGGGGAGGTGACGATGAAGCTCATTGCCAAGAACGCGATGAATCTGCTCCTGGTGAGCATGGCATTGATCGCGACCCACTCCACAGCCCAGACCGTCACCACCTACGACGAGTTGTTCAAGCGAGTGGGGGCCACCCAAACCATCGGCGCCCTCAACGCCGAACTGCTGGGCGACAAGTTCAATCTTTACGATGGCACGCTCGAGTTTGTTCAGACCGACGTGTCATTGCCGGGCAACAACGCGCTTCCAGTCGCGGCCGGGCGGAGGTTCCAGACGAACGAAGACGCCATCATCCGGGGTCACTTTGGCGAATGGGACCTGGAGATCCCGCGCTTGCATGGCGTCTTCGCAAGCGGCTCCAAGAACCAAGGATGGACAGTCTTCACCGGTGCCAATGCGGACTATCGCCGCTGCAGCATGAATGGCGAGCCTCCCGCCGGGAGGGCCAGCATTTCCAGCGATGTCACATTCGAGCCGAATGAGTTCTGGAGCGGAAACCATCTCTACATACCTGGCCAGGGCGACCAAGAGCTCCTGGCGCGAACCAGCGGCAACACTCGGTCCCCTTCTGACTTGGCCACCTGGCCCATCATCACCAAAGACGGCTGGCAGTTCAGCTGCATCAACATCGCCAACCCTGGCTCAGGAAGCACCAGCAAAATCCAGGGCGAAGGCATGCTGGCTCGAGCGCCGGATGGCACGATCTACCGGTTTGACTGGCTGGTCAACCGCATCGCGAGCAGCCTGAAGAAGAGTGTCGGTCCGCAACGCAGGAAGCCGGTGGCCAATACCGACGCGCTGTTGGAGCGCGATGAATTCTGGTTGCTGCCCACAAAGGATACCGACCGGTTCGGGAACACGGTGACCTACTCCTACGATGCCAGCAACCCTTGGCGGCTTTTGACCATCGCCTCCAGTGATGGTCGAACTCTGACTTTCCTTTACGAAACCGACGTCAACCATCCCAGCCTGACCTATCGGATCAAGGAGATTTCTGACGGTACTCGAAAGTGGACCTACAGCTATGACGCCACCCTGGGAACCCTCAGCTCTGTGACGCAGGCTGACGCTTCAAAGTGGGTGTTCGCCATCAAAGCGCTGAAAGGAAACGCTCGCTACGATGCGGGGCACTCCCCTGACTGCACCAACGGTGCCACACAGTTCCCCCCTGCGGAAGCCACCGGGACCATCACGCATCCCTCAGGAGCCGTCGGAACTTTCAAGCTGCGAACGGTCGCCAATGGTCGCTCTCAAGTCACCACGACCTGTTCCAACTTGGGCGGATCGAGCAATCCGATCTACTTTCTGAGCCGAGCTTTGGTTGAGAAGAAGCTCTCGGGGCCAGGTCTTTCGACGACCACCTGGAGTTTCACCAGGAGCACACCGGTCGGCAGCTTCAGCACCTGCACCACCAACTGTGGCGGCACCAAGACGGTGACCGTTGCGGACAACTGGGGCCGGGCCACTCGCCACACCTTCGGAACAAGTTTTCAAAGCAATGAAGGACAACTGCAGAAGATCGAACAGGGCTCGTGGGTTGCGTCTACGTCAACCCTGACACCGCTGCGGACGGTGACACAGGGGTACGGAAAGAAATCAGACGGACAAGGGCAGCCCTACCCCGACAAAGTGGGAATCAGTTACGCCGTGGGTGACAAGTTCTCTGCGACCACCAACACCCCACTCAAGTCCAAGATCACGACGCAACAGGGTGTCACCTTCAATTGGACTGCCAACGCCTTTGACGAGTTTGCGCGCCCGACCAGCGTCACGCGGTCCAGCACCTTGGGCTACAGCCGCACAGAAGCCACCAAGTACAAGGATTGGTTTGGCACGACGGCTGCGCCGAAGTGGATTCTGGGACAAGTGGAGGAGGTCAACGACGTGGTCACTTCAGGCACCACTACCACGCTGACCCCGATTGAGCAGAACACCTTTGACGCCAACACCGGGGCCCTGCTCAACACCAAGCGCTTTGGCTGGCGCACCCAGCTCCTGGCCTACGACACCGATGGAACAGTCAAGTCCGTCAAAGATGCCGCTGACCAGGAAACCAGGCTCAGCAGCTACATGCGAGGCATCCCCCAGCGAATTGACTACCCTGACGCCACCTTTGCCAAGGCAGTCGTCAACAACATCGGCCGAATCACCTCCGTGACCAACGAAGTGGGCGCCGCCAGCACCACCAGCTACGGCTACGACACCATGGGCAGACTGTCCCGCATCACCTACCCGGCCGAGGCAGTGGCCTACAAGAGCACCACCATCAGCTTCAAGCCCAACCCGGCCGCCGCTTATGGGCTGCCCATCGGCCATTGGGTTCAAACCGTCGTCACGGGCAACCTGACAGAAGAAACCTACTTCGATGCGCTTTGGCGCCCTATCGTGTCGCGCCGAGTCGACACAAGCACCAGTGCCAACCGCTTCGTCGTCAAGCAGTTCAACCCCGATGGCAAAACGCTCTTCGAGTCCTACCCGATGACGGCGCTGGGCAACTACGCTGATGCACTCGTGGGCACGGCCACCGACTACGACGCATTGGGGCGCCCCGTGCTGATCCGCCAATCCAGTGAGCTGGACATCCTTCTCACCAAGATCGACTACCTGGCCGATTTCAAGACCCAGACCATCAACCCGCGCGACAAGACCAGCACCACCAGTTACCAAGCCTTTGACGAGCCCACCGACCAGTGGCCGGTGCAGATCGTCAACGACGTTGCCAAGACCATCATCACCCGCAACAAGTACGGCGAGCCCACAAACATGGTGCGACAAGGCACCTACAACAACGCCACCCTGTCCACCTCGCGCGACTACGTCTATGACACCTACCACCGGCTGTGCAAGCTGATCGAGCCGGAAACCGGCGCAACGGTGATGGACTACGACGCGGCGGGCAACCTGCTGTGGCAAGCCGATGGGCAAAATCTGCCCGACAAGACCAAGTGCAACACCACCTCGCCCGTCGCCAGTGCCAAAGCCACCCACGGCTACGACAGCCGCAACCGCCACCGGAGCACCAGCTACGGCGACGGCGTGACCCCCGGCATCACCAAGACCTGGACACCCGACGGCCTGGTGCGCACCTTGACCAAGGGCCAGACCAACTGGACGTATGACTACAACAATCGCCGCCTGCTGAAAGAAGAGCGGCTGAACTTGGGAGGCGGGGAATACACCATCACCCGCGAGTACAACGAAAACGGCCACTTGAATGTGTTGGGCTACCCGGACGGCACCACGGTTGCTCAGAGCCCCAACGCCTTTGGCGAGCAGACCCAGGCAGGCACCTCTGCCACCGGCGGCTGGCGCTACCCCGACGGCTCACTGGGCGGCTTTACCTACGGCAACGGCGTGGTGCGCAGCATCACCCGCAACACCCGCTTCTTGCCATGGGTTGTGACCGATGCCATCCCCGGCCGCGCCACCCTCTACAAAGACACGCTGGGCTATGACAAGAACGCCAATGTCCTGACCATCACCGACGGGGTGGGCACCGGCGTGCGCAGCCGCACCATGGGCTACGACGCGCTGGACCGGATGATCAGCGCCAACTCTGCCGGCCAGTGGGGGAATGCCAGCTACAGCTACGACCCTCTGGACAACCTGCGCAGCCTGACCCGCACCGGCCAAGTGGTGAGCCTGGGCTACAACGCCGCCACCAACCGCATCAACAGCCTGACGGTGAACGGCGCTGGGCAAACCGTGGCTTACAACGCTCGGGGCGACATGACCCAGCGCGGCACCTTGACCATGAGCTGGGACGCCGAGGGCCGGATGAAGGCCTCCCCCTCTGCCGGCCAAACCTATGAGTACGACGGCAACGGCCGCAGGGCGGTGGTGCGCTGGACAAACGGAGTGCAACTGGTGCAGGTCTACAGCCAGAAGGGTGAGCTGCTGTACGGGCAGTGGATCAATGCAGCCGGCGGCGTAGACAGCAGCACCAAGTACCACCTGATGGACGGCAAGGCGGTGCTGGAGACCAACAGCGCCAGCAGCCCAGCCTACCTGCACACCGACGCCCTGGGCAGCCCGGTGCTGCGCACCAACAGCAGCAAGACGGTGCTGTCCGGCACCCAGTACGACCCCTGGGGCGACCACTACGCCGGCACCGAGCCCTCCACCATCGGCTACACCGGCCACGTCAACGACAAGGGCACGGGACTGGTGCAGATGCAGCAGCGCTACTACGATCCACTCATTGGGCGGTTTGTGAGCGCGGATCCCGTCAGACCGGATGCGGCGACGGCGGGGAATTTCAATCGGTACTGGTATGCGAACAACTCGCCGTACAAGTACACGGACCCTGACGGACGTGACGTAGTATTTGCCGTTGACCCTCGAGCTGCGGGAGGCAACGGACATACGACCCTATACTTTCAGGATTCGAAAGGTAGCTGGAAGGCCTACGATCAATTTGCAGCTGGCGATACAAAGTCTAGCGGAAATTTTGGGTTCATTTCCGGACAGAGTTCAAAAGCCGGAGTTTCTATAACTCCTATGCCGGATGGCAGCCTTCCGAAGGATGGGTTCAGAATTAAAACAACTAGGCAGCAAGACTCCTTGATAGCCGAAAGTGCAAATCAGAGTGCCGCGGCTCACAATTCTGGCAATGAGAAATACAACTTATACACCAACAACTGCACGGATGCTGCGGTTGCAGTTGTCAATAAATCGGGAGCAGGCATCACGGTTATGAATCCCAGAACAACAGTAAAACCCAACTCTTGGATTAAAGAAGTAAAAGAGAGCCCAAAACCCGTCACCACAAAGGATGAAGTCAAATGAAGTTCTGGTTTTTACTTCTGCCTCATATATTTTTCACAATCACCTTCACAGGCTGCTCCCCGCCAAAAGAACGAGTCCTACAAACACAAAAAGATGGGAATGAATATCTCGTCGTCATTCAGAAAATTAAGAACGGATCCGAAGTAAATAGCCCCGGTACTGTGGTTTACGGCAATATAACAATCACAGGAGCCAGAAAGATCGCAAGCGCCAATTTGAGTTGCGCCTCCTTGAGATCAAACGGAAATCAAAGTTCAAAGCCGTACGTCAACAGCATTGCTTCTGTGGCTACCGAAAACTATTTGGCAGACAGCAGCGGCATCATTAGAGCAAAACTCTATTGGCTATTCCCGGAGATTTTGTTGACATCCTCGAATATCAACGATCTATCACTTGTGATCGAAAATGAAAAAACACCCTGCGTGACTCAGGAATCCATTTTGAGCAAATGATCGATATTTTAGTCAAGCCAGCCTTAGGGTAGCACTTTCGACCTCTCATCGATCGCCAGCGGCATCACATCCCCCAAGAGGATAGACACACCTATGACGCAAAGGTCGACCGGACTAGGAATAAAGCTCAGCCGCCGCGCTGATAACCCTCTTCCGGATTTGGGCGGCCAAAACACAGTCGGCGATCAATGTGCTGACCATCCCGTGCAGATCGAACCGGTGGTTGAATCGATAGCAAACCGCGCCAAGGTATTGGCTGGCGTACTTCCTGAACTTGAAGGCCTTGTGAGCACCGTTGATCGCTGTCTTCAGATTGCCCAACACTGTATTGACCCATTGCAGTGCTGGGAGCTCGCGGGGCTTTCGCTGACCCACGACGATGTACGAATGCGCGCAGCCCGCATCAATCACGCCAGCGAAGCAGCTGAGGCCAGCGCTGAGCACGCTGGTCCCAGGAACAAGATTCGCGCGTGCCCAGTCGGTCACCGCTTTGGTGCTGAACGCTGGCACCGGCGTCATCTTGACGCCCATCGGATGGCCTTGCTCGTTCAACGATACGGCGGCGATGAGAGGCGTCTTGTTCGGCGAGCCACGCCCTCCGATGACTGGCATTTCTCCACCGAGGTAGGCGTCGTCGACCAGGACCTCTCCGTCCAGAGGTGCTGCGGCGTCACGATCGGCCATGGCCCGCATGATTTTCTGATTCATCAACCAGGCGCTGCGGTAGGTGACGCCAAGCTCACGCATCAGCGCCAGTGCAGACAGCCCGGTCTTGGCCTAGCTGATCAGGTACATGGCCAGGAACCAGGTGCGCAGGGGCAGCTTGGTGCTGTCCATCATCGTGCCGGCCGTCAGCGATGCTTGGTGGCGACACGCACTGCACTGAAACAGCGTCCGCCCTTCATGCATGAATCATGCAATGCGGCCTGGACTGACACCAAGGGCAGACAAAGCCGTCCGGCCATCGAAGCCGATGAAACTCGCCTGCGCACTGCGCCTCAGTTCCGTATCGGTCCATGAACTCATGTACAGACATTCCGCGTTGAAACTGGACTCAGTTGATCGGCATGGCCATCGCTCCTACAGGCAAGATGGCCAGCTTCTCAGGTCAGAAGCTCAAGGGATAAGCCAGCGGAGCTTCGTGCCCAATCAGGCCACCCCTTCCCCGGGCAAGAATGCCAAGGACTTCCGCGTGATACCTTTTGGAAAGAAGGACTCATTGTGACCAGCTATTGTTCGATCGCCAGAGCACGTGGGCTTGCCTTCATCATATTGACCCAGTTCAGCTTTAGCTCAACCATTGCTCAGTCCTGCCCTAGCTCCATCAACTCTCATGAACGGCTGCAGGTCGCAGCAAGTGATTGGACCTACAAGGAAACATTCACAACTCGACACTTAAGGGGAGTCAATATCATCGAAGGCCCACTGCATCAGGATTCGGGAGATGATGCACTACTTAGACCTACAAGTGGCCCAAGTGGCGAAAGTATCTGGAATTTCCAGAAATCAATTGGGGAGCGTGAAGTCTGGATGCAATGCATTTATGAAGGGTCGAGCATCGTATTGAGCAAGAGGGTCAATTCCAGCGTTCAGCAGTGTTCTGGGAAATGGAGCCCGCAAGCCAACAACGGAAAAAAGTTGCTTCAAGTAACCTGCCAGTAGCGGAATTCGTCGCTAGCACCACAGGGATTTGTGCCCACAATCGTGACAGAAATACCTCCTTGCCCGCGCTCAAAACACCATGGCCCAAGACGCAATGGACCGGATCGTAAGCTTCAACTCGCCCGGTCAGTGGCGCAACGCCAACTATCGGTACGCTCCGCCGAGCAATCTGCGCAGCTTGAGCCGTACCGGCGCCGAAGCGAGCCTGCGCCACGCCAGCAACACAAATCGCAACAACAGCCTGACGATAGACGGCGCTGGCCAGATCGTGGCCCACGACGCCAAAGGCGCCATGCCCCAGCACTGCTCGCTGTTGATGAACTGGCACGCTGAGGAACGCTTGACCAGCGCCACAGCATACTCAACGAAGATGAGTGGAGATAATCCCATGGACCTTCTTGAAACGCTTGAAATGCTTGAGTACACAAAGGAATGAAAATGATGATGGAACCTCAAATCGGTTTTTTGCCACGCAGCTTTTTTACTGGAGCAATTCTAATTTTCAGCACTACCGTGATTTGCTATGTTCCCGCATCCATTTACATCTCCCATCAACGTGACAAGGCCTTTGATGAAGTGAAGCTGGGAGATGAAAGGAATCAAGTAGTAGCACTATTTGAGAGTTCATTTATTTCAGAGAACAAAGATTCGCCATTTTCACGATACACATCGTCGGCATGCGTTGAACCATGTAGAGAGCGTCTGTGGTTTGAGAACCGACTGACACTCGATACAGAAGCTTGGTCCGTTGAATTTGGGAATGATCTGCGGGTCATTGAAAAAACACGGTGGAGTTCGCCATGAATTGAATCCCCACCTGTCGATAGACGAGATGGTTGAAATCTCGCATCACCTAAACAATGACCCAAAGAAGATCCACCAAAACGATCCGCACCCAAAATCGTCAAACTCGGATTAAGGGGAAGCATGAATTCAACTCTCAAAATTCGACTATCATATTTGCTAACCGCTTCCTTGCTGAGCAGCGCATCCTGGAGTCAAGACGAACAGAGATCGATTTGGTTCGACGTCGCGCAAAAATCTCAAGAGGCAAAGAATGGCAGTTCGTTTTCCGTCCAAATCAATAATTGGAAGTGTCGAGTTAATGCGAAGGGGCAGGTAAAGTGCCTCGACAAAGGAGCCGCGTGGAACTTCAAGCTGCCGGTGGCTGATGGCTTGGTGTCGAGTATATATGTCGATGCCGATGGTCAGGGAAACTTGGTGTACTCCGTCGACAATGGTGAAACTGTCTGGGGCGTCGCGGCGCAGGTTACACCTCGGCGGGTGAACCCCAGGTGGGTAACCCAAGTACCTGGGCTTAACTGTTGCGTCCCATGTGATCATGTTCCCATTCGCAGCTGGCCGCTGTTCCGAGCAAGGGACTTGATGCACAGCGTTTTAGAAGCTTTGAGGGCACCCGAGCACGCATGAGCCAAGTCCACCCCCAGGCCCGCACAACGCCCAGAACCAGAGCCGAGATCAAGGAGGCCAGCGGAACGCTCGATGAGTTGGCGGAGCGCTATAACGTCAGCAAAGCGACTGCGCGCAAGTGGAAGAACCGTGAGGACGTGCAGGACCGTTCGCACCGACCGCACAAGCTCAGCACCACGCTCACACCAGGCCAAGAGGCTGTGGTCGTCGAGCTCAGGCGCACGCTGCTGCTGCCGCTGGATGACCTGCTGGTGGTGGCAAGAGAGTTCATCAATGCGGCTGCTTCCCGCTCCGGGCTCGATCGCTGCCTGCGGCGCCATGGCGTGTCCCAACTGCGTGATCTGCAGGTCTTGCCAGACGGTGAGCAGCCAGGTGCGAAGACCTTCAAGGACTACGAGCCGGGCTTTGTCCATGTGGACATCAAATACCTGCCGCAGATGCCCGACGAGAGCCAGCGGCGCTACCTCTTCGTGGCCATTGACCGGGCCACGCGGTGGGTGTTCGTGCGCCTCTATGCCGATCAGGGCGAAGCCAGCAGTTGCGACTTTCTGTGGCGCCTGCATGAGGCTGCGCCGATGAAGATCACCAAACTGCTCACCGACAATGGCAGCCAGTTCACGGACCGGTTCACCGGCAAGACCAAGAAGGCATCGGGGCGTCACGCCTTTGACAAACGCTGCGCTGCCCTGAACATCGAGCACCGCTTGGCGCCGCCCCGGCACCCACAGACCAACGGCATGGTCGAGCGATTCAACGGACGGATTGCCGAGGTGATCGGACAGACCCGATTCAAATCCGCCGCGGAACTCGAAGCCACGCTGACCGACTACGTGCAGACCTACAACCACCGCATTCCGCAACGCGCGCTTGATCATCGATCTCCCATTCAATCTCTGAAGAAATGGCAATCAGACAAGCCGGACTTGTTCAAAAAGCGGATTCACAATCAGCCGGGTCTTGACACTTAACTTCACGACCCCGCTTCTGCATGGGGACCGAATAATTGTGGCCTCAAGTGTATCTGTAGCGGCCATTTCCGCGGCAACCGGCGAGTGGATTTGGCGTCATCAATGGGCACATGATGGGGGCGCAGCATTCACGCCAACAATCAGCGTCAATTCGGGTGGTTTGAGATTTACGGTCGTCGCAACAAATTCAAAAGCGGTGGGCGAACCTGTTTGCTTCAGCGTGGATTCTGGATCTATCGTGACTTGCAAGTAGATTTCCCGACCCGACAACTGTGTTCTGGCACTGCATTTCATCGCCTGTCGCAACAGCACTCACCCAACTCGCAAGCCCGGCGTTGTGCTGGACGACAACGTCGAGGCGCACCGAATGCAAGCGACGCCCAATTTCACTGCTGCGCAGCAGTGGGCACTCTTTGCTACCGGCGCCCGGGCGGTCCACGAGTACGACCAAACGATGCATCGAATACATGTTCCGCTCCAGTCGCATCGAAGCGACACACCTGCCTCAGATGGCCTATGAAGGCGCCTGAAACTATCTGCTCAAGCCCCGAATCGAGGTCCGATCAGGCTCGATCACATGCGAGTTGCTGGTTCCCAATTGGGCGACACCAGATGCTGCTAGCAACTCTTGTGGGTACACCGACCTCATGAATGCTGTGAGTCGTTTTGGCATGCCAGTCAGAAATTCCACGAACCACAACTCTATCGGGATAGAAACGGCCTGGGAGAACAGTTCTTCCACCCAAAATCGGGACCCAGTGCCCCGCCCAAGCGCAGCCGACTTCCGAAACGGTTAGGCTCATTGCCGCTGGACTCGATCAAAGATTAAATCAAGGAGTGGCGAAAATGCCAGAATCAAGAGATTGTATTTCGGTCTTGACAATCTCGGCGCTCATTCCCCTTGCCGCCCTTGCGGCCGCAACCTCGGACAATCGATCCGAAGTTGATCCGCAGAGGCACACTGTTCTTCGCAGCGTCGACGACCTTCCTCGAGAACGATTGCTCATATCTAGCTTGGTGCTGCAAGGGCCACTCAAGCTGTCGATGACGCCAGAATCAGCACAGCGCGACGCCAATGTTTGTCAAGCGTGGAATTACAAGGAGACGCCCGTCAAGCAAGATCTTTTGTCGATGAGAATGGTATCGGCAGCCGACTGGGGCAGATACTGCTACCAGTATGCCTGCTCAATGAATGGCGAGGCTGAGGTGAAGGGAATGAAGTACCGCGTTGAAGTCAATGCCGGCGGGTGGATTTCCCTCACTGACTTCGATGGGACCACCAGATACTGGGCATCTTCCAAGCGACTTCCAGGATTCATCGCTGCCTGCGACTGCTGTGAATGAGGCGCAAAACGACAGTGCTCACGCAGCAGTAGACTGGAAACTCGACCCATACAAGCAACCATGGCCTCGCGAGGGTGTTGCAGTTCAGACCTAGGACTGCCGGGTACAAATGCACTTCCGAGCCGCAGAATTGAAACTCAGGTGCGGCAGTGCACTCAAATCTGGATCAACTCAAACAATGACAAGACAAGAACAACGCAGATCGTTTGTCAATAGGACGGCATCGCTCGCACGCTGGACTCTCTTGGGTGGGTCTGCTGCTTTCTTGTTGACGGGTTGTGTACTCCGGCCACACTTGGTCAGCGCGCAAGTTGAAAGTGGCTCAGGCAGCCACCAAGTCATCAGAGTCGCATTGTCAAAAGACGATGCACAGTCGATCAAGGACCGGGAAATCTACTTCTCCATCGTTGTCGCCGATTGCAACAACCTCGCCAACCGTTTTCCGATCGAACCCTACATTTCCCAAGAGCCTGCATCTGAATTCAATTTCCCCATCACCGGGGACTTCTTGATCGCTGAGGGATCCATTCCAGACCAAGATTTCGGGGGATTTGCGTCACCTTGCGTTTCATTGCAAGGTGGCAGTTACTTCTTTGGCAAGCTGGAATCAGAATCGATTCCCCTGAAGAAGACTTCAATATTGCCTTGATGCAACCCCCGCCAAAAGTTCGTTCCTGACCAGGAAACGAGACACCGTGGGCATGGCTTCCAGATTGCGGTATCAGACCGCCTCACAGCATCGGGCCAGCATCTTTCTCTTCCAACACGCCACTTGTGCGCTGAGATTCGTGTCCGATCGCCGTGCCAATGATGGCCGTCCGGCCACATCGTTTGATCGCACAGCGCTCCGTTGGTACCAGCGTGACGTACAGGTTCAGCGACTGGTGCTCACTCTTCCGCAGGAAGGATCGATCCCAACAAGCTGCAGACATCGGCCATAGGGTCAGAGGTGGGAGTTGACCGCTCTGGCCTCGATGGCGCCGACATCCTCATCAACTTGCTGCTCACCGTCACGCCGCCTGCCTGCCTAGCGCTGGTTGGCGCTGTTCCAGGCCGCTAGCCTGTCACTGCCGTGCGCTGCAGCGGCAGCACATTGACCCCTTCACCCATCACCTCGCGCACCATCGGCAGCAGGTGGTCATGGTGGGTCAGGAAGATGACCTGGGTCCGGGTGGACAGGTCGCGCAGGGCCTCCAGGCCGGCGCGGGCGCGTTGGTCGTCAAAGTTGATGAACAGGTCGTCGGCCACAAAGGGCAGCGCGCCCTTGCTTTGCAATTGCAGCTCCAGCGCGGCGATGCGCAGGGCCAGAAACAGCTGGTCACGGGTGCCTTCGCTCAGGCCGATCACCTCGACCGACGGGCCGCTGCTGCGGCGGGCATAGAGCCGCGGCGGCTGGGCCTCGGCATCCACCGTCAGGCGTGAGAAGTCGCCCAGCGTCAGGCCGGCAAAGATCTCGCTGGCGCGCTTGAGCATGGGGCCTTGCTTTTGCTCGCGGTAGCGGTCAATGGCCCATTTGAGCAGGCGGCTGGCGGTGGCCGTCTCCAGGTATTGCTCAGCCACTTCGCCCAGGGCAGACAGGGCCTCTTGTCGGCGGGCTTCGGCCAAGGCGGCATCAGCCTGGCCGGCCACAGCCTCAAAGCGGCGGCGGGCCTCGCTGTGCTGGTCGCGCAAGCGGGTCAGCTCGTCGGCCAGGCTGCCGTGGTCCAGCCGCACCTGGGCCAGGCGGGCGGGCACCTGCGTGATGTCGACTTCGGCCAGCTCCTGCGCCAGCGCGGCCAGGCTCAGGCCGTCGCCGTCGCGCAGCAGAGTGTCGCGGGCCTTTTCGGCGTCGCGCAGCAGGGCGCGCCGGGCATCTGAGCGCTGGGCGGCAGGCAGGGCCGCATCGATGTCGTCCACGCCGAGTTGCTGCAGCAGCGGGCGCACTCGGGCCTGGGCGGCCAGCAGCGCGGATTCGGCCTCGGCCACCTTGGTCTGGGCCTGGGCCAGAGCCTCGTCGGCGCGCTGGACGGCCAGGGCCGCGTCGCGCTCACGCGCAGCCAGCGCGACCAGGCGGCGCGCCAGGGCCAGGCCGTCTTCATCGGCGGCCGGGGCAGGCTGAAGCGCGGCACCCAGGGCATGTGCCAGGGCGCGGGCTTGCTGGTCCAGCGCGGCCAGGTCGGCCTGCATGGCGGCCAGCCGGTCGCGCGGCGCCTGGGTAGCGGCCAGCTCGGCAGAGATCAGTTGCACCAGGTCCACGGCGCCCTCGGCGGCGGCCAAGGTGCTGACCACTGACTCCAGCCGCGCGGCGCCCAGGGCCTCGCGCCACTGGGCCGTCCAGGCGTCCAGCGCGGCTTGAGCGGTCTCGGCCCGGGCCTGAGCGGCCGCCACGGCCCGCTCGGCCGCTAGCAGGCGCTCGGCCAGACTGGCTTGGCGGGCCAATGCTCGCTCATTGGCTTGCAGCAGGGCCTCGGCCTGGGCCAGCAGCACGGGCAGAAGTACGGCTTCTTGCTCGGTGGCGTGTTCGGCGTCCAGCCCAGCAAACAAGGGCATGGCGGGCGGCGCCGCGACACGGGGCGCACGTGGCGTGCCTTGCTGGCCTGGCGAGGTTGGCCCATCGGCGCACAGCAACAACGCCTGCGCCAGCGCGGCCCGGGCGCGCTCCGAGCTGGACTGCAGGCCGGCGTGCTCAGCCTGCAGGCGATCGAGCTGACCTTGGGCCGTCAAGGCGGCTTCGCGCTGGGTCAGCCAGGCGGCCACATCAGCCAAGGGCATGCCGGGCAGGCCAGCGTCCTGGGCTTGTTGCGCCCAGTGGCTGGCGAACTGGCGGCAAGCGGCCTCGCGCTCGGCCAGCGCGATCTGCTTGCGCTGCTGTTCGGCCTGGGCTGCCTCCAGTTGTTGGCGCAGGGCCTGCAGGCTGGCGGCGGCCTGGGCGGTGTCGCGCTGGGTGTCGACCAGCTCGTCGGCCAGGCGCAGGGCGCCATCCAGGGCGGGCGCGCCTTCCATCAGGGGCGTGCTGCCGGCTTTGATGGCCGACCAGAAACCGTCGCGGTGGGCGCGGGCGGCTTGCACCTCGGTGGCGGTCACCACCCGGTTGCCTTCGGCCAGATGGCGCAGTTGCAACGTGAGGCGGGCCACCTCGTCATCGGCCTGGGCCAGGGCCTGGCGAGCGGCAGCTGCCGCATTCAAGCCCTCTGCTTCTTCCTTTTGCAGCGCGGCCAAGCGCGCAAGCGAGGGCAAGTCCAGCCCTTGCAGCGCCGCCACTGGTTGGCGCCAGCGGCCCAGGCGCTGCAGCGCGTCTTGCAGTGCCTGCTCGGCCAGTCGCAACTCGGTCTGCAGCGCCTGTTCGCGGGGTGCGCTGGCCTGCGCGGCCTGGGCGGCGGCCAGGGCCACGCGCAGCGCAGCGGGCAGCTCGGCCACGGCGCGGTGCTGGCGCTCGGCGCTCAGCTCGGTCAGCTCGCGGGCCTTTTCTGCGAGGGCCTCGGCGGTACTGAGTGCGGCCTGCTGCAGGGCGCCGTGCTCGCGCAGCAGTTGCGTCACGGTCTTGAGCGCCAAGGCCTTGGGCAAGGTGGCGCGCAGCTGGGCTTCCTCCGTCGGCCAGGCCAGTTGGCTGGCGGCGTCCAAGGCCGCGGCCAGGTGGCGGTCCGCCTCGGCCTGCCGCAGCGGCAGGTCGCGCGGGTGGTTGATGCAGGCGCCACGCAAGCGGTCCAGCGCCTCAATGTCGCTCGCCAGCGCCAGCACGGCGTCATTGGCCTGCAGCGCAGCGCGGGCCTGCTGGCGGGCTTGCCAATCGGCGCGGCGCTCGGCCAGCAGGCTCTGCGCCACGGCAATCTGGCTGCGGGCGCTCAGCAGCTCGTCGGTGGCGGTGTCGGGCAGCTCCACCACCGGGCCGGCCAGCACCATGGCCGCCAGCGCTTCTTCCTTGGCCGCCAGCTCTTGCATGAAGGGCGCCAGGCGGCGGATGCGCTCCAGCCGGGCGCGGTCAGTCTCCAGCCGGGCTTGCGCGGCGCGGGCCTCGTCAATCTGGGTGGTGATGGCCGCCAGCGCCTCCTTCTGCTCGGCCCAGTCGCGGGTGCGCACCTGGACGGTTTTGAGGTCGGTGCTGGCCTGGGTCAAGGCGGCCTCAGCCACGGCCTGTTCGCAGTTGGCGCGGCGCGGCGCCCACAGCTCGGTGGCGCGGCCCTCAAGCGCCTCGCGCACGGGGCCCAGGCTGCCCACGCCCGCGGCTGATTCAAACAACACCTGGCCCAGCTTGTCGGACGCATTGAGCAGGCTCTTGCCGCCCTCCAGCAGCCGGTCATGGTCCAGGCCGAACATCTGCTCAAAGAATTCGCGGGTGGCGCCGTCCAGCCAGCCGGCCAGATGGTCTTCGGGCAGCTTGTCGTCGGCCGGGCTGCGCAAAGAGCTGCGGCCGCGCGCGCGGTGGAACTCGGTGCGGCCCAGCCGCCCTTCAATCACACCGCCCAGCCGCAGCTCGGGCGTGTTGTGCAAGAAGTCGAGCGGCGTTTGCAGCTTCATGCCGAACAGCAGCTCGGACACGGCCGTGCGCACGGTGGACTTGCCGGCCTCGTTCGGGCCGACGATGACATGGAAGTCGTGCGCGGCGGCCGGAAAGGCCAGCACCTCGTCACTGAACTTGCCGTACTTGATCAGACTGAGTTGGGACAGGCGCATGGCGTCAATCTCCCTGGGCCAGCCGGGCCATCAGGGCCGGGGCCACGCGCTGGGCCAGGGCAGCCAGTTCGCCGCTGCGGGCCAGGTCCAGCAAGGGCACGTCTTCTTTCACCTCGCCGCGCACCTTGCCCACAAAGGGTTGCAGGTCACGCGCCAGCAAGGCCAGAAACTCCGGGTCGGTGGCGGCCGCATCCAGGATCTGGTGCAGGTCGGCCAGGGCTTCCAGGCTCTCGGTCTGGCCGGCGCGGGCGGCCACGGGCTGGGTGGCCAGCTTGACCTTCTCCAGCCAGAGCTTGTCGTTGCCCAGGATGGAGATCTGGTTGAGCACCTCGGCGCGCAGCTGCGGGCCCCGACCAAACAGCAGGCCGTGGGCCGGCGATGCGCCGGCAATCGTCACCCGCACGGCGCGGGGCACGTCGGCGTCGGTGGCCAGCAGGGCCTCCAGCGCGCGGCCAAGCTCGCGGGCGATGTCGGCAATGCTGTGACAGTCGCTGGCGTCCACGGTCACGGCCTCCCAGCGCAGCACGTCCAGGTACAGGCGCTCGATCTGGGTCTGGCCACCCTCCACCGTCACCAGCACGGCGCCACGCCGGCCGGTCTCGCGGATGTGCCGGCCCTGCAGATTGCCGGGGAAGACGATGACCGACTGCTTGCCGGATTCTTCCTGCCAGGCCTGGTACTCGTGCACATGGCCCAGCGCCCAGTAGTCGTAGCCCTTGGCATGCAGCTCGGCCCGGGAGCACGGCGCATAGCTGGCATGGGCGGCATAGCCCTCCAGCGCGGTGTGCAGCACGCCGATGTTGTAGAGGCCGGCCACCGGCGCCGGGTAGCCCACCGCCAGGTTGTCCAGCACGGCCTTGTCCTTGAAGCTCTGGCCGTGCAGGGCCACGCCCAGCTCCGGCAGCAAGTGCACCTCGGGCTTGCGGTGGCCGAACACGGTGACGTTGTCCGGCAGCACCAGCTTCTTGCTCATCTCGCTTTCGGCGTCGTGGTTGCCCCAGACCAGAAACACGCGGATGCCGGCCTGGCGCAGGCGGCCCATCTGCTGGCCAAAGAACAGGCCGGTGTTGTGGTCGCGCCAGTCGCCGTCGTACAGGTCGCCGGCGATGATCAGAAACGCCACTGCTTCCTCGATCGCCCGGCTGACCAGCAGCTTGAAAGCCTCACGCGTGGCATTGCGCAGCGCCGCCACCGGCGCGTCCTCATAGGCGCTCAGGCCGTGCAAAGGGCTGTCCAGATGGATGTCGGCCGCGTGGATGAACTTCAACTCTAGGCTCCCCGGGATGGCGGCCCTGCGGGGCCGGTTCGGGGTGGATTGTCGGGGGTGCTGGCGCGAAGGTGGATACTGGGCTGCAACCATGCTCCAGCCCGCCACCGCCCTGACGATCCGGCCCATCCACCCCGATGAAGTCGAAGCCGCGCGCCGCCTGCTGGCGGACCATGGCTGGACGTCCAAGGTGGCGGATCCGGCGACCTTCCAGGAGCTGCTGCGCCGGTCTCAAGTGGCCCTGGTCGCCGTGCAGGACGGCGAAGTCGTCGGATTCATCCGGGGCCTGACCGACGGCATCTTCAACGGCTACCTCTCGATGGTCGTCGTCGCACAAGCCCATCAGGGCCGGGGCATCGGCACGGCGCTGATGCGCCAGGCCATGAGCTCGAATCCCGAGATCACCTGGGTCTTGCGAGCCGATCGAGAGGGCGTTTCGGGCTTCTATACCCAGCTGGGTTTTCAGCCCTCGTCTACGGCGCTCGAACGGCGCCGCCGCTGAACCGAGCCTCAGCCCGCCGCCATCCAGCGGCTCAGGCGCGGCTTGACGACAAAGGCCATCACCAGGCCGATCACCACGCCCACCGGCAGCGACTTGACGAAGGCGGCCAGCCACCAGGCAGCAAAGCCGTCTGTCCAGCCCCGGTTGCTGAAGGTGACGGCCGTGGCCATGAACAACTCCATCACGCAAGCGGTGCACAGCGCCAGCACGACCTTGGCGGCCACGCCGGGCAGCCCGGTCAGGCGCGGGCTCAGCACGCGGTCCAGCGCCAGCATGGTCAGCATGCCCAAGGGCATGACGGGCAGCGCGGTGGCAAAGGCACGCAGCCAGCGGGCGCCAAAGTCATCGACCCAGCCGACATTGAGCCAGGTGATGACGCCGCTGAGGATGAAGCAGATCGTGGGCAGCACAGTGAACAGCGGCACCAGGCGCCGCCAGCGGGCAGGAGGGGATGACGAGGCTTTCATGGAACTCCACAGCAGTTACTATTTGACAATGTCAACCATTTAACCGGATTAGATTGATAAAGTCAACCAGTCTGATGGCCGTCGATGCCAGCCCATGGAAGTGGCGCCCCAGGCCACTGTTGCCCGATCGCAACGTGTGGGGTCAATGACGCAGAGGCCCGCCTGCACCGTGAAGGAATCGTGACAGACGGCCATC
>CALRVU010000012.1:0-17682 GCA_943371685.1 Bordetella parapertussis
TTTCGAGTGCCCCATGCCCCGTCCGATTGAAGCCTTGATCCACCAGGAAGCCCTGGCCCACAACCTGGCCCGTGCCCGAGCCTGTGCCCCCGATGCCCGCGTCTGGGCCGTGGTCAAGGCCAATGCCTATGGCCATGGCATCGAACGGGCCTTTGACGGCCTGCGCAGCGCTGACGGCTTTGCGCTGCTGGACCTGGCCGAGGCCGAGCGCCTGCGTGCGCTCGACTGGCGCGGTCCGATCCTGCTGCTGGAAGGGGTTTTCGAGCCGCGCGATCTGGAGCTGTGCTCGCGCCTCAATCTCTGGCATGTGGTGCATTCCGAGTACCAGATCGACTGGCTCAGCCGCCACAAGACCCACACCCCGCACCGGGTGTTCCTGAAGATGAACAGCGGCATGAATCGGCTGGGCTTTGGCGCCCAGGCCCTGCGTTCGGCTTGGGCTCGGCTCAATGTGCTGCCCCAGGTCGACGAGATCTCGCTGGTCACGCACTTCTCGGACGCCGATGGCAGCCGCTTTGGTCAGAGCGGCATTGCCCACCAGGTGGCGGCCTGGAACGAAGCCACGCACGACCTGCCCGGTGAGCGATCGCTGGCCAACAGCGCCGCCACCCTGCGCCATGCGGCCGACGCTGGTGTGCGCGCCGACTGGGTGCGCGCCGGCATCATGAGCTACGGCAGTGCGCCCGATTTCCCCGAGCACGACATCCACTACTGGGACCTGCGCCCGGCGATGACGCTGCGCTCGCGCCTGATTGCGGTGCAAGCAGTGCAGGCCGGTGAGAGCGTGGGCTATGGCAGCAGCTTTGTGGCCGATGCGCCCTTGCGCGTGGGCGTGGTGGCCTGCGGCTATGCGGACGGCTACCCGCGCCACTGCCCCACCGGCACGCCGGTGCTGGTGGACGGCGTGCGCACCCGCACCGTCGGCCGCGTGTCCATGGACATGCTGGCGGTGGACCTGACGCCCGTGCCCACCGCCGGCGTGGGCGCGGAGGTCACCCTGTG
This sequence comes from Bordetella parapertussis, assembly GCA_943371685.1. Taxonomy (GTDB): domain Bacteria; phylum Pseudomonadota; class Gammaproteobacteria; order Burkholderiales; family Burkholderiaceae_C; genus Ideonella; species Ideonella parapertussis_A. The sequence continues at coordinate 1,003 of CALRVU010000012.1, forward strand.
GGGCAACGGCCCGCAGGCCAGCCTGCTGCCGATCGACGAGGTGGCCCGCGCCGCCGGCACCATCGGCTATGAGCTGATGTGCGCCGTGGCGCAGCGCGTGCCGGTGCGCCTGAGCAAGCCGGGTCAGCCCCTGCAGGCTGAGGCCTGATGTGGCGATCTGACGCCGGGCTGGCATCGGTCCTGCTCCACCTCTTCTTTTGACCGACTGCGAGCCGCCATGGACCTGCCCTCCCACCAACTGTCGATGACCGTGTTGATGACCCCTGACATGGCCAATTTCAGTGGCAATGTGCACGGCGGCACGATCCTCAAGTTTCTCGACCAGGTGGCATACGCCTGCGCCAGCCGCTATGCCGGCCGCTACGTCGTCACCCTCAGCGTCGACCAGGTGATGTTCCGCCAGCCCATCCATGTGGGTGCGCTGGTGACCTTTCTGGCCTCGGTCAATCACACCGGTACCTCGTCGATGGAGGTGGGCATCAAGGTGGTGGCCGAGGACATCCGCACCCAGGTCGTGCGCCATGCCAACAGCTGCTTCTTCACGATGGTGGCGGTGGACGATGCCGGCAAGCCGGTGGCCGTGCCGCCGCGCCAGCCGGTGACGCCGGAGGAGCAGCGCCGCTGGGAGAACGCCAAGGCACGGCGCCAGCTGCGCACGGAGATGGAGCAGCGCCAGCGCGAAGTGCGCCAACCGCCGAGTCCTGCGCCGGCATCGGCGGCTGACTGATGCTGCCGCCGCGCATCGACCCGCGCGAGGTCGAGTTCAGCGCGATCCGGGCCCAGGGTGCGGGCGGCCAGAACGTCAACAAGGTGTCCAATGCGGTGCACCTGCGCTTTGACATCCATGCCTCCAGCCTGCCCGAGGTGCTGAAGGCCCGCTTGCTGGCACTGCCCGACCAGCGCATCGCCGGTGACGGCGTGATCGTGATCAAGGCCCAGGAGCACCGCAGCCTGCCGCAGAACCAGGCCGACGCCCTGGCCCGTCTGCAGGACATGGTCGACAAGGCCGCCCACGTGCCCAAGGCCCGCCGGGCGACGAAACCCACCAAGGGCTCGCAGCGCCGCCGGCTGGAGGGCAAGAGCCGTCGCGGCGAGATCAAGGCTGGGCGGGGCAGGGTGGGGGAATGACGGACAGCCTGGCGCTGATCGATGCCGCGCTGCGCGGCATGGTGGCCGCCCTGTTGCTGCTGGCGGCCGCGCTGATGCTGCGCGAGCGACCACGACTGCCGGCGGCGCAGGCGGGGGCCCTGCTCAGCCTGGGTCTGCTGGTCCAGCTGTTCGGCGCGGCTCCGGCCGTGGAGCAGCAGCTGGCCTGCGCGGCGCAGGCGCCGCTGGTGGGCATCTCGGTGGCCAATGCGGTGTTGTTCTGGCTCTTCGTCTGGGCACTGTTTGACGACGGGTTTCGCTGGCGGCCCTGGCATGGAGCGGTGTGGGTGTTTGCCCTGGCCGTCGGGGCGCTGAACTGCGCCGCAATGGCCGGTGCGCCGCACGGGCTCGCTGTCTTGCTGCGCTTGCTGCTGCGTGCCGTGCCATTGGCGGGCGCCTTGCTGGCGGCCCATGCCGCACTGCGCCATTGGCGCGACGATCTGGTGCCGGCACGCCGCCGCTTGCGAGCCTTTGTGGTCGTGGGCGGGGTGGCTTACAGCCTGGTGCAGCTGGGCTTGCGGCTGGGCTCGGCCGATGGTCGGCTCGACCGCTTGGCGGCGCTGGTGGACGTGGCGGGCTTGCTGTTGATCGCCGCCGGCGTGGCTTGGCGCGTGCTGCGCCTGGCCTCCACCGAGCTGTTTCCCGCCGCTCCCCTGCGCTGCATGGCACCGACTGCGGCGGACGCGCCGGCTCAGGATCTTCCGTCCGATGGACCCGAGTCGCCGCCGCTGGCGCCGCCCGATGCGGTCGACCTGCGCCTGGCGGAGGCGCTGCAGCAGCTGATGCAGCAGGAACTCGCCTACCGCTCCGAGAACCTCAGCGTGGCCACGCTGGCGGCCCGGCTCCAGGTGCCGGAGTACCGCCTGCGCCGCCACATCAACCAACGCCTGGGGCACCGCAACTTCAATGCCTATGTCAATGGCTTGCGCCTGGACGAGGCCAAGCGGGCCCTGGCCGATCCGGCGCTGCGTGATCGGCCAGTGTTGACGATTGCGCTGACCGCCGGCTTCCAGTCGATCGGGCCCTTCAACCGCGCCTTCAAGGCCGACACCGGGTTGACGCCCACCGAGTTCCGTCAGAAATACCTCGCCGATTCCTGAAATCGGCCAGCCGAAAGCGCGGCCTTGCAAGTCGCGGCGAGACAAGGCCCTGGGCGCCGGCCATCGTGCGGTCACCGGGGGCGGGGTGCCCCTGATGGGGAGACGTTTCATGAAGGATTCGAACTGGCGCGGTGCGCTGCACTGCGGGGCGGCGCTGCTGCTGTCTGGTTGGTGGGTGCTCGCGGCGGGGGCGCCCACGCTGGGCCAGACCACCTTGCCCGCCGTCGGCGAGGACGGGCCGGTCACCGTCTATTACCCGAGCCGGGTGCCGGAGCAGAACGTCCGGCACGGCCCGATGGCGCTGCGCCTGGCGGTCGATGCCGCGCCCGAGCGCGGCAATGGCCGGCTCGTGGTCATCTCGCACGGCTCGGGCGGCTCGCCCTGGGTGCATGCCGATCTGGCTCGGGCTTTGGTGAACGCGGGCTATGTGGTGGCGCTGCCCGAGCACCATGCCGACAACTGGCGCGACGACAGCCGGCCCGGCCCCGACAGCTGGACGCTGCGGCCGGCCGAGGTCTCGCGGGCGATCGACGCGGTGGGCGGGCAGCCACGGTTTGCGGCGCTGTTGCGGCTCGACCAGGTGGGCGTCTACGGCATGTCGGCCGGTGGCCACACGGCGCTGAGCCTGGCCGGCGGGCGCTGGTCGCCGGCCGGCTTTGCACGGCATTGCGCAGCCCACCTCACCGAAGACTTTCCGGCTTGCGTCGGCCTGATCACCCGGCTGACCGGAGGACCGCTCGACGGATTCAAGCAATGGCTGGCGCTGCGGATCATCCACGCGCGCTTCGACGACGAGCGGCTGCGCCAGCACACGGACCCGCGCATCGTGGCCGTGGTGGCCGCCGTGCCGGCCGCGGCTGACTTCGAGCTGGCCTCGCTGGCCGCGCCGCGGGTGCCCTTGGGACTGGTGCTGGCGGGCCAGGACCGCTGGCTGGCGCCGCGCTTCCATGGAGGCGCCGTGCGCGATGCCTGCCCAAGCTGTGAAGTGATCGCCGACATGCCCGACGCCGGCCATGGCGCGATGTTGTCGCCCCTGCCGCCTGGCATCGGCGGCCTGGCCGGGGAACTGCTCAATGACCCGCCCGGCTTTGACCGCAGCCACCTGCCCGAGGTGGATCGCCGGATTGCCGGCTACTTCGTGCGCCACCTGCCCGCCGTGGCGGATTGACGCTGCCGGCTTCAGCGCTCGCGCGGCGCGAACACGCGCAAGCGGTGACCGTCGGGGTCTTGCACGGTGAACGTGTAGCCGAAGTCCATCGCCACCGGGCATTGCAGGAGCTGGCAGCCCAGCGACTGCCAGCGCGCCAGCCGCGCGTCCACGGCTTCGCGGTCGGGCACCGAAAAGGCCAGCTCGCCGGCGCCAGGCTGGCCGTTGGCGGCCGGGTCCACGGTGTCGCGCTTCCACAGGCCCAGCATGGCACCGGGTCCGAGCGCGAACATGGCAAAGGTGGGTGAGGCTTCGATGGCGGGCTGGCCGAGCAGATCGGCATAGAAGCGCGCGCTGGTCTGCGGGTCGGCCACGTAGAGCAGGGTGAAAAGGGTGTCTGGCATGTCAGGCTCCGGGGTCTTTCGTTGGGAAGACCTGGATGGTGCGTGGGCCCCCTGTCAGTTTCTGGCAGCAGCCGACATGGACGCACACGGCACGGTGCTCAGGGCTCGGCAATGCCCTCGGCCTCGCGCCATTCGCGCAGCAGCACCGTGCGGCGGCGCGGGTAGCGTTCACCGGTTGGCGCCAGCGCCGCGATGCGATCGGTGCGGAAGTGGCGCAGTTCCTGGCGCAGCTCGCACCAGGCCACCAGCACCCGGGCCCGGTCAAAGAAGCCGATGGCGATCGGCCAGACGGTGCGTTCGGTATCGCGGCCCTGGGCGTCGCGGTAGCTCAAGCTCAGCTTGTGCTCGTCCCGCATCGCCAGCCTCAGGGTCGACAAGCCGGCATCGCCCGCAGACAGCTCGCCCGCAGGCGGGTTGACGGCCGGCCCGATGAGCAAGCTCGAGGCGTCGAGCAGTTGCCGCGCCTCGGGCGGCAGCACCGCCGCGACCTTGGCCAGGGCTTGGCGGGCTGCATCGCCCAGGCGAGGATCCGCCCGTTCCGCCACCCAGCGCGAGCCCAACACCAGCGCCTCGATCTCGTCGGCGGTGAACATCAGTGGTGGCAGCATGAAGCCGGGCTGCAGCACGTAGCCGAAGCCGGGCGCACCGTCGATGGCCGCGCCCTGGGCCTGCAGACTGGCCACATCGCGGTAGAGCGTGCGCAGGCTGATGCCCAGTTGATGGGACAGCCAGGCACCACTCACGGGCCGACGGTGGCGGCGCAGCAGCTGGATCAGCGCGAGCAGGCGTTCAGCGCGGGACATGGTGGCGGTGCGCTCAGGCCTGCAGTGGCAACAGCCGCTGCACCAGCGGATGGTGCACCCGCTTTTCAGTGCCGATGGCGTAGAAGTGCTCGGCCACGCCGTCGCACTCACCCACGGGCTGCACGCCGTAGCGCTGGATCAGGTCGTCCTGCACCCGCGCGGCGGCCGGAAACACGCCCATGCCGGCGGCGCCAAAGGTCTTGAGCAGGGCGCTGTCCTCAAACTCGCCGACCAGCAGCGGACGGATGCCCTGGCGCTCGAACCAGTGATCGATGCGGCCCCGCGCCGCGGCATGGGCGCTGGGCAGCAGCACGGGCACCCGGGCCAGGGACTGCGGAAAGCCATCTTGCGCGGCCGCCAGCCAACGCGGTGGCGCGAACCAGACCAACGGGGATAGTCCCAGCGGGTGGCTGTAGAGGCGGATGTTGGGGTTGGGGGGCGCGGGCCGGTCGGCCAGCACCACATCAAGCCGGTGCAGGGCCAGGTCGCCCAGCAGGTCGGCGAACTCGTCGACCTGGCAGATCAGGCGCAGATTGGGCGTGTCCATCACCGGTTCCATCAGGCTGCGCACCAGCAGCTTGGCCAGCCCGTCCGAGATGCCCACGGTCAGGCGGACCACCGGTGCGCTGACCGCATCGCGCACCCGGCTGGGCAGCTGCTCGCCCAGGGCAAAGATCTGGTCGGCCTGCAGCAGCGCGGCCTGGCCAGCTTCGGTCAGCACCAGGCCACGGCCAGCGGGCTTGAGCAGGGCATGACCCAGCTCGCGCTCCAGCGCGCGCACCTGGGCGCTGACCGTCTGCACGGCAATGCCCAGCTTCTCGGCGGCCCGGGCCATGCCACCTTCTTTGGCCACCACCCAGAAGTAGTGCAGATGCCGGTAGCTGAAGGATTCGACCATGGTTCGGTTTTTACGAAGTGATGATCAATTATTAAATGCTTTTTGTTGATGTGTCATCCGACTATCGTGACTTCCTCTTCTCACCCATTGGAGCTTTTCATGCACGTGCTCTTCGAGTCCCGCGATCCGGATGGTGCCCAGCAGCGGACTGTGGCCGAACAGCGTGTGCGCTTTGTGATGCGCCGCCTGAGCTGGCTGGTTCCGCGCGCCCGGGTGCAGTTGACCGATGTGAACGGCCCGCGCGGTGGCGTGGACAAACGCTGCCAGGTCGAGCTGAAGACGGACCTGGCCGGCACGGTGGTGATCACCGCGCTGGCGCGCGACTGGCGCACCGCCCTGGATCAGGCCCTGTCGCGCGCTGCCCGGGCACTGCGCCGGGTCTGGCAGCGCGGCCAGCGCCACCAGCGCACGGCGCCGCGGCTGGCCCGTCCTGTCAGCCCGCAAGACCTTTGAACCTCAACTTTGAAAAGGAGCTTTTCCCATGAACTCGAATGAATCGAACGCCCGCGCACTGGTGCTGGCGCCCAGCACCGCCACCGGCGGCAGCGTGGCTTCGGCCTCGGCCCAGCGGGTGCTGCGCAACACCTACGCGCTGCTGGCGATGACGCTGCTGTTCAGCGCCGGCGTGGCGGCGGCGGGCGTGGCTTTCAAGCTTCCCGCCCCGGGCCTGATCCTGACGCTGGTCGGCACCTTCGGTCTGCTGTTTGCGGTGCACAAGCTGCAGAACAGCGGCTGGGCGCTGCCGGCGGTGTTCGGCCTGACCGGCTTCATGGGCTACACCCTGGGCCCGATGCTGAGCGCCGTGCTGACGCTGCCGGGCGGTGCCCAGTCCATCGCCATGGCCCTGGGCGCCACGGGCGTGACCTTCCTGGCCCTGTCGGCCTGGGCGCTCACCTCCAAGCGTGATTTCAGCTTCATGAGCGGCTTCCTGTTCGCCGGCATGGTCATCGCGCTGCTGGCGGGCTTGGCGGCCATGTTCTTCAACATGCCGGCGCTGGGCCTGGCGGTCTCGGCCATGGTGGCCTTGCTGTCGGCCGGTCTGATCCTGATGGAAACCAGCCGGATCGTCCATGGCGGCGAAACCAACTACGTGCTGGCCACGGTCAGCCTCTATGTCTCGGTGTTCAACCTGTTCACCAGCCTGCTCAGCCTGTTCGGCCTGGGCGGCTCGGATGAATGACGACCAAGGGATTCATCATGCGCAGCTATCTTCAGAACAGCCCCGAAGCCGCGGGGCGGATCGTGGCCCTGACTTTGCTGGCCGACGGTTATGCGGGTCAGGCTGAGCTGGAACGGCTCGATCGCCTGGGCGCGGCAGAGGCCCTGGGCCTGAGCCGGGCGGGCCTGCACGGCGTGGTTCATGCCTTTTGCGAGGACCTGCTGGTCACCCACCACGAGCCCTGGATCGAGGCCAGTCGGGTGGATGAGCGCAGCCTCAGCGCCATCCTGGCCGAGGTGACCGACCCCGCGCTGCGCAGCAAGGTGCTGCAGCTGTGCGTGGAGGTGGCCGAGGCCGATGCCCAGATCGCCCAGGGCGAGGCGGCCGTGCTGACCGCGGCGGTGATGGCCTGGGGCTTGCCGGCGGCAGAAGAGGCGTTCTGCCAGGCCCCCACCGCGCCGGTCAATTGAGCGCGGCGAGGCCTGCGTCCTGACCGTCACGAGGGGCGCGTACCATGGTGCCGCCCCTTTCTTCTGGCCGGCGTCCATCCCTTGACCGGCACACCGAGCTGCATCGGGTCGCACCGCGGCCCGAACCCTTTTTGATGGCGACCGAATCTCCCCTCTCCAGGCGTTTGCGCGCGGCAGCGCTGAGTTTGCAAGCCACGAACCCCGAGCCGGGCCAGGGCGGCGCCGCTGCACCCGATCAAGTGCCCCTGGGTTGGCTGGCTGACGCCCACGGGCGATCGGCGCTGGGAACCTTGCTGGTGCTGCTGTCCACCGCCTGCCTGACGCCGGTGCCGGGTGTGGGCACCGTGCTGGGCATGGGACTGGTGGCCTTGGCCCTGGCCATGTGGCGGGGGCAGCGTCGGGTGAGCTTGCCCAGCCGGGCGTCACAGTGGCTGCTGCCAGCGTCGATCGCCGCACGGCTGCTCAACTGGCTGGCGCGCTTTTACGAGGTGGCTGGCGGGCTGGCGCAGGTGCGCTGGGCGCGTGCAGCCCGCGCCGGCCGGCGTGGCTGGGGTGCGGCCAATGTGGCGCTGATGGCGGCGATCATCATCCTGCCCTTGCCGCTGGGCAATGTGCTGCCGGCCCTGTCGCTGATCGTGCTGGGCCTGGGCCTGGTGTTTCGCGACGGCCTGATGATGCTCGTCTCGGCTGGGCTGGCGGTGCTGGCCGTGGCCTACACCGCCACTTTCGGCCTGGTGGCCTGGCTGTGGCTGGCGCCCTGGGTGGTTCAGGGCTGGCAGGCGCTGCAGGCCTTGTTCCCGAGCTGAGCGCCATCGGCCGCTCAGCCCCGGGGCCGGTTCAGCCGCCAGCTGCCTTGGCGGCGGCGGCCCGGGCGCGCAGCGTGGTCACGCTCTCTCCACCCACGCCCCAGTTGTCGGTGTCCACCTCGTCAATGACGACGAAGGTCGTGGCCGGATTCTTGTTGAGCACGCGCACCAGCAGTTCGGTGGCGCCGCGGATGAGCTCGGCCTTCTGTTCAGGCGTGGCCCCTTCGCGGGTGATGCGGATGTTGACGAAAGGCATGGGTTTCCTTGGAGGGGTCGTGGGTGATGGGCCGATGCCCGGAATGCGGCGGCTCAGGCGGCCCGCTTGAAGCTGGCCAGGAACAGGCCGGCGGCGATGAACAGGCTGCCGAAGCTGCGGTTCATCCAGCGGATCTGGTTGGGCTCGCGCAGCAGGCCCAGCACCTTGCTGGCCAGGGCCACATAGCCGGTCATCACGCAGCACTCGACCACGCCGAAGGTGGCGGCGATGGTCAGGTACTGGGGCGCCAGGGCCTGATCGGGCACGATGAACTGCGGCATCACCGCCAGCAGGAAGACCGTGCCCTTGGGGTTCAGCGCATTGACCATCCAGCCGCGCAGGAACAGGCTGCGGCGCAGATGAACCGGGTCGGCGGTGGCGGCCTGGTTGCCGGTGGCCTGCTCCTCGGTGATCGGGCTGGCCGGCGAACGCCATTGCTGGATGCCCAGCCACACCAGATAGGCCGCTCCAATCCATTTGATGACCGAAAAGGCGGTCTCGCTGGTGGCCAGCAGCGCACCCAGGCCCACACCCACCACCAGCAACTGGGTCCAGACGCCGAGTGCCAGCCCGAAAGCCACCACCTGGCCCCGCCGGAAGCCGTGGTTCAGCCCCACGCCCATGGCGGCGATGGCGCCCGGCCCGGGAGACAGGCTGACCACCAGGGTGGTGATGAAGAAGTATTGCCAGATCTGGAAGTCCATTGCGCGGGCCGGTGAGGGGCTGGGATGAAGGGCGGTGGTCAGTTTACCGATCGGCCAGAATGCCGCCATGTCCAAGCCCAAAACCGTCTACACCTGCACTGAATGCGGCGGCACCAACCCGCGCTGGTTGGGCCAGTGCCCGCATTGCAAGGCCTGGAACACGCTGGAAGAAGGCGTGGCCGAGCCGGCCGCCGGCACCGCCAAGAACCGCTTCCAGTCCCTGGCCAAGTCGCAGCCGGTGGCCACGCTCAGCGAGATCGAGGCCGGCGATGTGGACCGCACGCCCACCGGCATCGATGAGCTGGACCGGGTGCTGGGTGGCGGCATCGTCGAGGGAGGTGTGGTGCTGATCGGTGGCGACCCCGGCATCGGCAAGAGCACCTTGCTGCTGCAGGCGGTGGATGCGCTGGCCGGCCGCATGAAGGTTTTGTACGTGACCGGTGAGGAGTCCACCGCCCAGGTGGCGCTGCGCGCTCGGCGACTCGACTTGTCCGGCGCAGCGGTGCGCGTGCTGGCCGAAATCAGCCTGGAGAAGATCCTGGCCACGATCGAGGCTGAGCAGCCGGGCTTCTGCGTGATCGACTCGATCCAGACCATGTACTCCGAGCAGCTCAGTTCGGCCCCGGGCTCGGTGGCCCAGGTGCGCGACTGCGCCGCCCAGCTGACCCGCACCGCCAAGTCCGGCGGCTGCGCCATCGTGCTGGTCGGTCATGTCACCAAGGAGGGTGCGCTGGCTGGGCCGCGGGTGCTCGAGCACATCGTCGACACCGTGCTTTACTTCGAGGGCGACACCCACAGCAGCTTCCGGCTGGTGCGGGCGATCAAGAACCGCTTTGGCGCGGTCAACGAGATCGGCGTGTTTGCCATGACCGAGCGCGGCCTGCGCGGCGTGTCCAATCCCAGTGCGATCTTTCTGTCGCAGCACACCGAGCCCGTGCCCGGCTCTTGCGTGCTGGTGACTTTGGAAGGAACGCGGCCGCTGCTGGTCGAGATCCAGGCCCTGGTCGACTCCGGCGGCCCCAGCCCACGCCGCCTGAGCGTGGGCCTGGACCGCGATCGCCTGGCCATGCTGCTGGCCGTGTTGCACCGCCATGCCGGCGTGGCCTGCATGGACCAGGACGTGTTCGTCAATGCCGTGGGCGGCGTGCGCATCAGCGAGCCGGCGGCCGACCTGTCCGTGCTGCTGGCGATCCAGAGCAGCCTGCGTGGCAAGGCCCTGCCGCGCGGCTTCATCGCTTTTGGCGAGGTGGGCCTGGCCGGCGAGGTGCGGCCGGCGCCGCGTGGCCAAGAGCGGCTGAAGGAGGCCGCCAAGCTGGGCTTCAGCGTCGCGGTGGTGCCCAAGGCCAATGCGCCCAAGAAACCGATCGAAGGTTTGACGATCCATGCGGTCGAGCGGATCGAGCAGGCGATTGACCTGCTGCGCTCCCTGAACTGAAGCGACCCTGCGCATAGGTGGGTTGCCCAGCTTCGGGCCGGTCAAGCGGCGAGAATCGCACCACGCCGACCTGCCCCCTCACTGCTTGGCCGATGCTGGCTGACCCCGCCGAGAGACGCACGACCCATGTCCTTGTCGCTACGAAGCAAATTGCAGCTGACGGCTGGCGTGGTTCAGGCGCTGGTGCTGGCGGTGTCGCTGGGGGCGGCCTATCGCATTTTCAGCCGCACCTTGATGGAAGAGCTGCAGCGCGAAGCCGTGCTGACCCGGCAAGTCCTCGTGCCGGCGGTCCTGCCGCCGCTGGTCGAGCGCAGCTTCGCCGACCTGCAGGAAGTGCTGCATGAGGTGAGCCGCGACACCGCCTCGTCACTGCTCTACATCCAGGTGATCGACAGCGCGGGGCGGGTGGTCGCCCAATCCGGAGTCGCACCAGACGATCTTCCGGCAGCCCCAGGGTCGCTGGCGGGTTTGTCGCGCCTGGGGGCGATGCGCTACGAGGCGCCGATCAGCGGCATTGCTGCGGGCGGGCCGGCCTACGGCGCATTGCGCTTCGGTCTGAGTCTGCAAGCCCATGACCAGGGCTTGGCCAAGCTGAGCCGGACGCTGTTGCTGATTGGCGGCATCGGCCTGACCCTCGGTTTGTTGTTGCAAGGCCTGATTGCCCGCGCGCTGACACGGCGTCTGCAGCAGCTGGTGCAGGGCGTGCAAGCGCTGCAGGCGCAGCGGCAGAACGTGACCCTGCCCGACACCGGAGACGACGAAATCGGCGAGCTGGGCCGGGCCTTCAATGCGATGGCGCGGACCCTGGTGCAGCAGCTCGACGAGCTGCGTGCCAGTGAGCAGCGCCACCGCAGCCTGACCGAATCGCTCAATGATGGCGTGCTGCTGTTTGACGAGCAGCGCCGGGTGCGGTCGAGCAATTCCGCGGCCCAGCGCATCCTCGGCCTCAGCGCTGCCCAGCTCGGTGGCGATGAAGCGCCGCCCGCCCAGTGGCAGATCTTCGACGCGCAGGGCCGGCCGCTGGCACCTGAAGAGCGACCTTCCGCGCTGGCCCTGCGCACGGGTCAGCCCGTTCGCCAAACCTTGATCACGGTGCAGCGCCCTGATGGCAGTCGCGTCTGGATCCAGACCAATGCCGAGCCCATGTTCCGCACCGGTGAGACCCGGCCCTATGCAGTGGCCAGCTCATTCTCGGATGTCAGCGTCCGTGTCGAGGCCGAGCGCCACCTGCGCCACAGCAACGAGATCCTTGACGAACGGGTGCGTGAGCGCACATCCGCGCTGGAAGCGGCGCGGGCGCAGGCCGAGGCCGCCAATCAGGCCAAGTCGGGCTTTCTCTCGCGCATGAGCCATGAACTGCGCACGCCGCTCAATGCCATTCTCGGCTTCGCCCAGGTGCTGCAACATCGGGCCACCCCACGCGCACCCGGCGAGCGCGAGATGCTGGGCCACGTGGAGCAGGCCGGCTGGCACTTGTTGGCACTGATCAACGACGTGCTGGACCTGTCCCGCATCGAAACCGGCACCCTGGCGGTTTCGAGCGAGCCGGTGGCCCTGGCGCCGCTCTGCGAGGAGTCGCTGCGCATGACCGAGACGCTCGCTCGGGAGCAGGCGATCACGCTTCACTTCCTGCCAGTTCCCGGTGCGGCGTTGACGGCGCTGGCCGACAAGACGCGGCTGCGCCAGGTGCTGGTGAACCTGCTGTCGAACGCGGTCAAGTACAACCGGGTTGGAGGCGAGGTGTGGCTGACCTTGGCGGATGCCGAGGGCTTTGCCACGCTGACGGTCCGTGACACCGGGCACGGCATGAGCCCGGCTCAGCTGGAACGCCTGTTCGAGCCGTTCAACCGCCTGGGTGCGGAAGCCGGTCCGGTCCAGGGCACGGGCATCGGTCTGGTCATCACCAAGCACCTGGTTGAGCTGATGGGCGGGACGCTGGAGGTCCGCTCAGTGCAAGACCATGGCACCGAGTTCATCGTCCGCTTGCAGCGCGGCACGCACGGCAGCGCGGCCGCACCGCGAGCTGCCGCGGCCGAGGCCATGCCGCTCGCGCGGCCTGTCAAGTTGCTCTATGTCGAGGACAACGAAGCCAATGTGGCCTTGATGCGCGAGGTCGTCAGGCTGCGCCCTGGGCTGACGCTTCGGGTCGCGGTCGAACCCTGGGATGGCCTGGCCCAGGCGCGACTGTGGCAGCCTGACCTGATTGCCCTGGACATTGCACTGCCGCACATGGACGGCTTTGAGTTGCTGGCGCGCCTGCGCAGCGAAGCAGGATCGAAGCGGGTGCCTGTGATCGCGGTGACTGCCAATGCGCTGCCCTCGGACCGTCAGCGCGCGCTGGCTGCCGGGTTTGACGCCTATTGCACCAAGCCGCTGCGGATCGCAGACTTCATGCAGCAGCTCGACCGGCTGCTGCCCCCGGAGACGCCCGATGCATGATCCCTGCCGATTGCCCCGCCGCGCCCTCTTGCAGCTGCTGGCCACGGTTGGAGCCCTGGCGGCCCTGCCGGCTCTATCCGAAGACGCCGCCGGCCCTTTGCGCCTGGGCGTTGTTCCCTACCTCCCGGTGCGGCAGCTGCTGGGTCTTTATCAGCCGATCGCCAACCTGGCTGGCCAGGTGATGGCGCGGCCTGTGCGGATTTTCAGCGCGTCTGATTTCGAGCGCTTTCTGGGCGAGGCACGCCGGGGCGAGTTTGATCTGCTGGGGGTGTCGGCGCACTTCGCCCGCATCCTGCAGCGGGAACACGGCTGGGTGCCGCTGGCGCGCGCTGCGGCCGCCCAGGAGTCCGTGATCGTCGTGCCACAGGGCGCCCGTCTGACGAAGCTGGAGGGTCTGCGCGGGCTGCGCGTGGCGGTCAGCGACCGGCTGGCGCTGCATGTGCTCACGGCGCTGCACCACATGCGTGACGCCGGCCTGAAGCCTGGCCTCGACGTCACGCTGGTGTCCTGCGGCTCACAGGCCAATGCCCTCACCCGCATGGGTCTGGGCGAGGCCGATGCCGCGATCGGCTCGGTGGTCACGATCCGACAGCTCAAGCCCGAGCTGTCGGCGCAGATCCGCGTGCTCAGCGCCGCCCCCAAGGCGTTGACACCGCTGGCCTACCTCGCCCATCCGCGCTGGGCAGCCTCGGTGCCGGCGCTGCGTCAGGCTTTGCTGGCCTTCCCGGCCACGCCGGATGGCCAGGCGATGATGGCAGCCACCCAGCACGGCGGCATCGTGCCGCTGACCGAGGCCGAACTCACCACGCTCGATGGCGATGTCGCTGAGTACTACCGACAGCGCGCGCTGCAGCTTGACTCCGGTACCTCATGAACTCCATCGAGATTTGGTCGGTGCCGGCGTACCATCGTCGACGGGTGAGCCACGGGGATTTCCGGGATCAAATGCTGTGACCGTTGTCGACGCATCCATGTTCCCGCCAAGTCCGATCCTTCAATGAGCCTTGCGCCACCCGGCCCACCCGACATTTACCGCTTTGGCGACTTCGAGTTGCAGCCGGTCGAGCGCCGCTTGTTGCGGGCGGGTCTCGTCTTGCCGCTGCAAGCCAAGGCCTTGGACCTGTTGATCACTTTGGTCGAGCACGGTGGGCTGCTGCTCAGTCGGCAGGTTCTGTTGGACCGTGTCTGGCCTGATGTGGTGGTTGAGGACAGCAATCTCACCGTGCAGATCAATGCGCTGCGCAGGGTACTGGGCAGTGAGTGGGTGGCGACAGTGCCCGGCCGGGGTTACCGCTTCAATTCAGCGGTCCAGCCACAAGCGTCTGCAGCGCTTGCGGGCCTCGATCGGCCTCGTTTGGCGGCGTTGCGGAACCGATACAGCAATCTGCCCGAAGTGCCCGGGTTGCTGATCGGCCGCGACGAGGACTTGGCCGCGCTGTCAGCGCTGCTCGACCGCGAGAGTCTGGTCTCTCTGACCGGAGCGGGCGGCATGGGCAAGACACGGTTGGCGATGGCGCTGCTCCAAGCCCGCCAAGCCTTGACGGAGCACGGCGCCTGCTTCGTCGACCTGAGCGAGGTCACGCAGGCCGAGGCACTGGCCGATGCGATCGCCGCTTCGGCTGGCCTGCGCCGGCCGGAAGGCGGCCCTGCGGCCAGCCTGGGCCTGGCATTGGCCCCGCTGGAGTTGCTGATCGTGCTCGACAACGCCGAGCACATGGTCGAGGCCGTCGCCGGCCTAGTGCAGGCGCTGCGCTCAGCGGCGCCGCGCCTGCGCCTCTTGATCACCAGCCAGGTGCCCTTGCGGCTGGCTGGCGAGGTCGTCTACCGGCTCGGGCCTTTGGCGGTGCCCGACGAAGGCGTGGACGCCCCCACCGCGATGGGCTGTGGTGCGGTGGCGCTGTTCGTGCTGCGGGTGCAGGCGCAAGACCACCGTTTCCGGCTCGATGATGGCAATGTCGAGCTGGTCTCGGCCCTGTGTCGCAGCCTGGACGGCGCGGCCCTGGCCATCGAGTTGGCGGCGGCGCGCGTGCCCATGCTGGGCCTGCCTGCCTTGCTGGCGTCCATGTCCGAGCGTCTGCGCTTGCTGAACCGCGCCCCGCGCGACGCACCGAGCCGTCAGCAGACCCTGCGTGCGACCCTGTCCTGGAGCCATGGCCTGCTGAGCCCGGCCGAGCAGGTGGTGTTCCGCCGCATGGCGGTTTTCCACGGCGGTGCGCCGCTGACCTTGGTCCGGCGCGTGGTGGCCGACGACGTTGCTTGCCTGAACCCTGGCGGCTCGGTGGCTTTGGACGAGTGGGCGGTGCTGGACGCCTTGGGTGGTCTGGTCGACCGAGCGCTGGTGCAATGTGTGGATTCTGGGCTGGCCGCGTCCGCGTCTGATCCCGAGGCGGCCGTGCGCTATCAGTTGTTGGAATCGCCCCGCGCCCTGGCTGTCGAGTGCCTGCAAGCGGCCGCCGAAGCGCCTTGGTTGCAAGCCCGCCATGCCGCCGCCGTGCGCGACTGGATGCAGGCGGCCCTGGCCGAGCTGCTCGATGGCCGGATCGGCATGGCCGATTGGGTCGCAGGCCTGGGCCCCGATCTCGACAACGCGGCAGCGGCCTTGCACCAGGCGTTGCAGCAAGACCCGGAACAGGCTTTGGCCATTGCGCCGGTGCTGGCGCTGGCGCTGGGCCGGACCCGCCACCGAGAACGCTCGGCCCTCTGGACTGCGCTGGCGCCCCTGCTCGATGGCCCGCCGCTGGGCAGCGCGGCGCTGCGCGCAGTGGCGGGTTGGCAATGCGCCGAACACTGGGCGACCATCCACACCGTGTCGGCCTTGGCGCAGGCCCGGATTGCCCATGCCGCGTCACTCCAGTCCGGCGACTCGCGCCTGGTCTGCCTGTGCCTGGACGCCATGGCCTTCTGTGCATGGCGGCTGCACGACGGTGCCACCCTCGAGTTTGCGGTGACTCAGTTGCGCGCGCTCCAGTTTGATGGCTGGTCGGCATTCGTGCGCAGTTCGGCCGCTGCGATCGAGGCCTGGCATGCCATGACCCTTGGCGACTTCCCTGGCGCGCTGCACTGGTTCCGCCGCCAGGCCGAGGGCTTGCGCGCGGCCGGCATGGACGACGCCCGGGCCTTCAACAATGTGGCCGGTGTGCATCTGCTGGCGGGCCAGACGACCGAGGCCATCGACATCACCGGAGCCTTGGTCGAACGCATGCAGGGCACGCGCGATCTGGCCGCCCTTTGCGCCTTCATGCTCAACCATTCGGCGGCGCTGCTGGCCGAGGACCGGGCCGCCGAGGCCCGCGCCGTGCTGGTCCGCTCCTGGCCCTTGGCCCGACAGTTCGATCGCTTGCAGCTCTGGGCCGATGATGCCGCCCAGGTGGCTGCGCTGGCACATCGACCCGAGGCTGCCTTGCGCCTGCTCGGCTATGCCGATGCGGTGTTTGCCGCGCGCGGCCAGCCGCGCGAAATGGCCGACCAAGTCCGCTATGAGCGCAGTTTGCACTTGGCTCGGACGGACTTGTCCGCAGACCATGACGCAGCGGCCATCGAGCGGCTGCGGGCCAGCGGCGCAGCGTTGACGGCCGATGAACTGGCCGCCTTGGCGTTCAGCGCTCAGCGCTGAAGGCTAGGGGGGGCGTTGCGTTCCATATTTGGCCGACATGCAGTGGGCGACGGCCACCACGGTGTGGCTGGTGCTCCCTGTGTTCTGAGCCGTGCAATAGAACGAGTAGGTCTTGTCGGCGTTCGGAGCAAGGCCTGAATAGATCACGGAGATGGCCATGATCCCCTTGACATCTCTGTTCCGATAGCCGCAGCTGCCCCCCATCACGTAGGTCTGGGCAGGGCAGGCCACTTTGATCGTCGCAGCTTGTTTGGCGGGTATCTCCTGGCTGGCTCCTTGGTAGACGAGGCTGACCGGCTC
>CALRVU010000013.1:0-17516 GCA_943371685.1 Bordetella parapertussis
GGCCACGGTCTTGCCGTCGCAGCCCATCTCCAGGCCGTGATAGCCGCAGACCAGCTTGCCCTGGCAGACCCGGCCCAGCGACAGCGGCGCGCCGCGGTGCGGGCACCAGTCGTCCAGCGCGGCCACCTGGCCCTCAGGCCCCCTGAAAAAAACCATCGCCAGGCCGCAGATCTTGCGGCCCAAAGGCTTGTCCACAATGTCGTCGGGCAGGCAGGCCACGTACCAGGCGTTCTTCGGAAACATCGCTTTGCTCCAGTGTTGGGTTCAATTGGATCCAATACTAGCCATCGGAAGCGCAAAGTTCAATACATTACATCACCATGGATCCAATCAAGCCCAAATCCGGCAGCGCCAGCAGCGTGGTCGCCACACTCCGGCTGCACATCGTCAGTGGCCGATTGGCCGCCGGCGAGCGCCTGGCCGAGATCCCGGTGGCCGAGTCGCTGGGCGTGTCGCGCATGCCGGTGCGGCTGGCGTTCAAGGCGCTGGAGCAAGAAGGCCTGCTGGAGCTGGCCGGCAAACGCGGCTATGTGGTGCGCCGCTTCTCAGACGCCGACGTGCGCACCGCCATCGAGGTGCGCGGCTTGCTGGAGGGCCTGGCCGCCCGCCACCTGGCCGAGCGCGGCCTGCCCGCCAGCGTGCGCGCCACCCTGGCCAGCTGCCTGGCCGAGGGCGAGGCCCTGCTGGCCAAAGGCCACCTGGTGGACGACGACGTGGCCGGCTGGGCCGCGCTGAACGGCCGCTTCCATGGCGCGCTGATCCAGGCCCACGAGAGCCAGGTGATCGCCGACGCCATCTCGCGCAACAACCACTTGCCCTTTGCCTCAGCCGACTCCCTGGCCCTCAACCGCGCCGCCCTGCCCGCCGAGTATCAAAAGCTGCGCGTGGCCCAGCTGCAGCACCAACTGGTGTTCGACGCCCTCGTCCACGGCGAATCCGCCCGCGTGGAGATGCTGATGCGCGAGCATGCGTGGGTGGGGTTCCGGTATGGGGCCTTGCTGGGGGTGCCGGAGGTGGGGTCGCCATAATGGGACGAGTGCTTGGCTGAGGCGATCAGCAATGCGCGTGGCTGCGGACGGCGCAGCATTCATGCTGAATGCGTAATCCAACTGGCGTGGCCCAAGTGCCTGCGCAGCGCCAGGCCGATCTACGCCACCAGCCCAGCTGCCCACCGGAGCGCAATCCCATGACGTCGCCAGTCCATCAAGAGTTGCTGGAACTCAAGTCCTTCGCGATGGCCGTGATGTCCTCCGCTGGCGCGGCGGGCTCAGAGTTGATTCTTGCGCCCTGCACCGAGCTCGATGAGAGCGAACTTCGCGCACCCAAGACGGCACTCAAAGGCTGGCGCATGGCCGTCAACGACTGCATGGAAATGTCGAGCCACTGGTCAGCCGAACGGGTCATGCGCCTGGACTCCGCCCTGCGTGCGAGTGGCATCGTCACTCTGTCCGAGATCCGCCGACGATACTCAGCCAGACTGGTCAGAATTCTGAGCGGCGAGAGGATCCGCAACGAGGTTGACTACTATCTTGCCGCTGCGCTCGTCGGGGACACTTCGAGCAGCTTGTCGGAGGATGAACGGGTCCGGCTCCAAGGCATGGTCTCGGCGTTTGAAGAGAGAGTCGCCTCCAGCCGAGTTCTGTCAAAGTGACCCGTCAGCTCATCATCTGCATCAAAACTACCCTCTTGACACACACGCCCCCATGAGCCGAGCCCTCAGTTTCGCCATCCTGATCTCCACACTGATGTTCGCGACCGGCACCCGCGCAAGCGACGCCGTGCAACAAGCGCAGGTATTTCTGGCCAAGTACACCGATGCCTACCGCGCATACGACCCGGCTGTCGCCGATCTGTACTCAGACGATGCCTTGATCCAGAACACCAGAACCTATCCGACCGGAGAAGTCCGAAAGCTGTCGATGCCGGCGCCGCAGTACAAGGCACTGCTGCGGCAGACCATGACACTGGCCCAGCAAAGAGGCGATCGCAGTCAGTACATGCAAGCAAGCTACACCGAGACGGGTGCGGCCGTGCGGATCCAACTCACACGGTACTCGGAGCTCAAACGGTACACGTCCCCCCTGGTCCTCGTCGTGGCGCCCGACAAGAACGGACAGTGGTTGGTCAGGGAAGAAATCAGCGAGTCCATCCCATGACTTCGGACACCCAGATCGGCACTCAAATGCTCACGGTCAACTCATCCGGCCAAGGCGCCACCGCCGTCCTCCCGCCCGAGCTTGATCGATGGAACTGGGGCGCCATGCTTCTCAGCTGGGTGTGGGGTCTCGGGAACAAGACCTACATCGCGTTCTTGATGTTTGTGCCGCTCGTCAACATCGCCATGCCCTTCGTGCTGGGCGCCAAAGGCAATGAGTGGGCCTGGCGAAATCGCCGCTGGGACAGCATCGAGCACTTTCAGGCCACGCAAAAGAAGTGGACCAAGTGGGGCCTGATGCTGGTTCTGCTCGCCATCCCCGGGTTCATCGCACTCTTCTTCGGCATCAGCCATGCGTTGAAGAGCTCAGACGCCTATCAAGGCGCCGTCGCTCGGATCGCGGCAGATGCTCAAGTGGTGCAGTTGATCGGAACCCCGATGGCGACTGGACTGCCCATGGGGAGCTTTCAGGTCTCCGGACCCAGCGGCCGCGCCGAACTCGAGTTCAGCGTCAGTGGCCCTAACTCCGAAGGCACGGCGTACGTTCGCGCCACACGAGAGCTGGGCGAATGGCGCTTTGACCGCATCGTGTTCCAGCATGAGCCGAGCAAGACCCGAGTCGAGGTGAAGTGAGACGGAGTCATTGGAGGTTCTCGCACATGGGCGCTAGGCCGCAACACGACGCTGACCGTCTTGGGCCGAAGGCAGCGCTGACCCAAAGCGGTCTGCCCCACTTTCGGGCCCTGCGCGTGTCGATCGCATGGGGGCTTCTGACATTTGCGCTCGCAGTCCCGATCCCGAGCCATGCGAAGGTGTCAAATGCATTGGTGCTGTGTCTCAAGCCCTCAGGCGGCTGGCTGACACCGGCGACGCAAGAAAAATTGGAGGGCCTCATCGCGGCGATTGCTGCGACCTCTGGGACTCATGGGCCGCCAGAAGCCACGATATCCAGCTCGGTTGAGATCAGCAAGACAGGACCCAAGCAGCTGGTTCGGCAAGATCTGGAGCTCGCCGTGGTCCATCATCTGCGCGCCATGAATGCGGAGCTCGGTAGCCACGAGCGCTCCCCATCACCGCCGTTCGCGTCTCTACAGGACTTTGGCTGCAAGGCGACCGAAGTCGCAGTGGAAATCGAAGTTCTGTTCAAGCATCCTCAATACTGACTGCCCCCTTGCCGATGCTTGCATCCATGGAATCCTTCAAGTCGTCATTCGAAACCGCGTGGCGCGAAATCGGCGCAGCGACCGCCGGTACGGCGGTCTTCGAGAAGCTGGTCGCGGCCTACGCCGAGCCGCAGCGCAAGTACCACTCGACCCAGCATCTCAGCGAGTGCCTGCAGTGGTTTGACAGCGTTCGCCGCTTGGCGAAGGCGCCCGCAGAGATTGAGCTGGCGCTCTGGTTTCATGACGCCATCTACGACGTGAAGCGCTCGGACAACGAGGCGCGCAGCGCCGACTGGGCCAGAGACGAACTGACCCGCGCCGGGGTCGACGAGGCGGCGATTGCACGGGTCGTTGACCTGGTGATGGTGACCCGGCACACCGGCCAACCGAGCACGGCCGACCAGAGCTTGCTGGTGGACATCGATCTCGCCATTCTTGGCGCCCTGCCCGAGCGCTTTGCGCAGTACGAGCAGCAGATTCGAGAGGAGTACGCCTACGTCCCCGGCTGGCTGTTCCGCCGCAAACGCAAGGCCATCCTCCAGTCCTTCCTGGACCGGCCACGCCTGTATGGCACCGCACATTTCCATGCGGAGCTGGACCAGCGTGCGCGCAGCAATCTGGCTGCGGCCGTGGGCTAGAGCCCATCAACCCATGCGGAGGCCGTCGACGACGATGACGACGAGGGTGAAGCTGACGAGGCCGAGGAATGTGAAGTCCGGCCTGTCGAAACGGGACAAGACGCGCTGGCAGCGGTGTTGAACCGCCCTAGAAAACCCGGACCTGAACCGCGTTGCCGACGATGTCGAGCTCCAGGATGGCAGCATCGGGCACGTCGCCAAAGAGCGCGCGAGCAATCGCTGCGACGACGTGGTGTTCGACCGCGCGCTGCAGCGGTCGGGCTCCGTATCGCGGGTTGAATCCTGCAGCAGCAACGAAGTCGACGACCGAGGGCGTGAATCGCAGCGTCAAGCCGCGCCGCAGCAGGCCTTCGCGTTGCTCGATGGCCTGCAGTTCCTGGCGCGCGATGGCGGCGATGGCCTCGCGGCCCAGTGGCGCAAAGTGCACCAGACGGTCGATGCGGTTGAAGAACTCGGGGCGGAAGAACTGGCGGATCTCGTGGGTCGCGTCTTCGCTGTGATCCGTGTGGGCAAAACCGGCCGACGCGCCGTGGCGCACGCCCAGGTTGGTCGTCATCACGATCAGCGTGCCGCGGAAGTCGGTGACGCGGCCCCGGCTGTCGCGAAGCCGCCCCTCATCCAGCACGCCCAGCAGCAGGTCGAAGACCGACGCATCGGCCTTTTCGATCTCGTCCAGCAGCACCACGGAGAAAGGGTGCTGACGCACGTGTTCCACCAGCTTGCCGGGCTGCATGCCAGTGCCGATCAGTCGGGTGATCTGGAACGCGTGCTGGAACTCGCTCATGTCAACCCGGAACAGCGGATCGACGCCGCTGTTGGCACCGTAGAAGTAGCTTGCCAGCGCCTTGGCCGCGGCCGTCTTGCCCACGCCTGTCGGCCCGGCGAACAGCAGCGTGGCAATCGGCTTGGCAGGGTCACTCAGGCCAGACTTGAACAGGTAGACCACGTCCTTCAGCTGGCGGATCGCCGCCTCCTGGCCGAACAGCTTGCCGGCGAAGAAGGCCTGCACCTCGGTGTCGTCCAGCGGCTGGTCGTCGCGCAGAAAGCGCTCGGGCAAGCCGGTGAAACGGGCGAACTGCGCGATCACGCGGGTTTCGGTGACCGTCGCCTGTCGGTCGGCCATGGCCTCGCGCACGCATTCTCCGAAGAAGCGCATTGCCTTGCCGGGAAAGCGCTCATAGCGCACGTAGCGATTCAGCAGCCGATAGCCTGTATCGAGTGCCGGGCGTTCGATGTCCACCTGAAGCGCACCCTTGGCCTGCGCCGCGAACAAGGCCAGCACGCGGCGCGCGCGCTGGCTGTCCATCTCGGACAGCGTCAGCGGTTCGAAACAGTCAATGAAGGCCGGCAGCCGTCGGCGCGCGGCCTCCAGCTCACCCGGACTGGCTTCTCCGATCAGCCGCAAAGAGCCGCGGCGCAAGGCCGGCAGCAAATAGGCGGCCATCGACTCCTCGGGACTCTCGCCGCCCACCTGCAGCAGGTTCAGGAAGTCCGTCACCCACAGTACGCCATGCGAGAGGTTCAGCCACTGCAGGGCCTCATCGCACAGAGCCTGCCATTCGCCCAGGTACTTGGCACGGCCGATCAGGCGCTCCGAATTGCTGCGCCAGAAGCTCGGCGGCGCCTCCGTGCCAGCGGTGGCACGGTGCGCCTTGCGGATCGCGTCGGCAATCACCACGCTCTTGCCCACGCCGTGTTCGCCCACCAGCAACAGGTTGCCACCGCGCGCAATGCGCACGGCGATCTCGTCGACCAGTGCGCTCTGTTCCCAAGCCGTCTCCGCGAAGCCATGTGCCGGGCGGCGGCCACCGGCATCAGGCAGGCGATCGGCCACCACGGCCAGATGAGCGTGGGCCTCGCGCACATGGCGCGGCACATGCTGGCGCTCTGCCACGTGCTCGTCGCGGCGTGCCTCCACCAGTTCCAGCCACGGCGTGCCGCGGGCCAGGTAGCGCTGCGCCTCCTCGGGCGACTTGCCATCCAGCCGGTCACGCGTGAAGTGCTGGATCAGCATCGCCAGCTGCGACTCGTCGTAGTAATAGAAGCTCTCGTTAAGCCAGGGCAGCCAGCACTTGAGGTAACCCTCATTCGCCTTCGCGCCGTAGACCGCGGCCACGGCAACCTCGGTGGACGTGGGCACCGGAAAGCTGCCCTTGTCGGTCTGGTGCGCGAGGTTGACCTGGACCTTGACGACACGCAGGCGCGGTTCGTCGATGTCAGGCTCGGGCAGGTAACGCTCGCGCTCGCGTTCGCGCTGCAGGGTCTCCGCGAGGGCCGCCTTGAGCCGCTTGGCGCTCCGCTCCACGCCCTCGAGGCCGGTGCCGAGCAGGACGCCGAAGACCGAGTCTTCGTCAAGCTGCCAGCAGATCAGGGGATAAGACAGCAATGCCAACTCAGCGCTCCTCTTCCGGTTGCGGGGCGGCCGAGGCATCCCACAGCAGCAGCCGCCAGTCGTCATCGGCCAGTGGATCGGTGAACTTGCGCACGCGGCCGGAGCGCAGGTCGCTCAGGCGCCGCTGCTCGCCCTCGCGCGCCGGCTCGTAGCGGATGCGCACGATCTCGGTCGGCAGTGCCGCATCTCCGTCCAGACTGCCCTCAGGCGTCAGCGGCAGGAGACGCACCGCCAGCGGCACTGGCCGGTCGTCTCCCAAGTACCAAAGGTGAACACCGCATTCGCCCGAGAAGGCGTCGGCGATGCCTGCGCCTTCGAAACAGCGCACGCCTGGCCCTGGGGAGGGCTGCTCGTGAGCATCGAGCTGCGACAGCAACGTGGCGTAGTCGGCCCATGCGGTTTTCAGAAGTGCAGCGCCGTCGCCCGCCTGCAGCGGCGCGATCTCGATGTGCACTCGGTCGAGACCGTGGCACGCAAGGCGGTCGGCGCGGCGCTCGAGCAAGGCCAGCTCAAGTTGCCAGCGCACGAGCTCGGTTTCCAGCCCGCGCACGGGCAACGACTCGGCATGCAGGCGGTCGAAGAATTCCTGGATGTCCAGCCGGGCCTGCAGCATGTCGATGATCCGCTCGCTGCCGTACCCAGAATGACGCCACTCGCGCGCTCGCGACGGCGCGCCCGATGGCCTTGCTGCCAAGCTCGCATCGCGTTCGGCGAGGTCCCAGCAGCGGCGCTCAAGCAACTCGCGCAGCGGGTCAAGCCGCACCTGAAGCGCACGCAGCGCAAGCGCGATGCCGCTGTCCGGCCCCGCATCCAGCGCGGCAACCAGCGCCAGGTTCAACGCTTGCGCCGCATCGCGCACACGCTCGTAGCCGGCGGCCGTGCCCTCGTCGACAGGTAGTGCGACCGGCCGCGCGCTCGCGTAACGCAACAGCGTCGCCCGCGTCGAAAGCTCGCCGTTTTCGAATGAGACGTCCAGCAGCATCGGATCGCCAGCATGCGAGGAGGCCAGCCGCTGCGCGATCGGCACGGTCAACGTGCGCTCAATGCCGCGCTTGAGTGCCCGGGCCCCCAGCGCCTCGTCTCGTCCCAGCTCGGCGAGCTGGTCCAGCGCCACTGGCGCCACATTGAGGAAGGTCAGGCGCCGCACGAAGCCGTCGCGCGCCAGCACACGTTCGATCTGCAGTCGTGCAAGGCCGGCAATGTCCTCCCGCCCCAACGGCGTGAAGCTGACGACCTCATCGATGCGATTCAAGAACTCGGGCCGGAAGAAACGCTCGACCGCCTCGCGGTAGGTCTGCGCCACGTCGCTTGCCTGCTGCATGAAGCCGGTGCGGCGCTCAGCCGCGGCCGCGCCCAGGTTGGACGTGAGGATCACCACACACTGCGAGAAGTCGGTGGTGCGACCCAACGCATCGGTCAGCCGCCCCTCACCGAGCAACTGCAACAGCAGGTCGTGCACGGACGGGTGCGCTTTCTCGATCTCGTCGAGCAGCAGCACGCAGGCGCGACGCTGCCGCACCGCGGCCGTGAGCTGGCCGTCGGGCCGCGAGGCGTCACCAATCAGGCGCGCCGGCGCATCGATGTCGACGTATTCATTCATGTCGAAGCGCACCAGGCCGCCCTCGTCGGCAAAGAGGTAGTCGGCCAGAAGCTTGGCCGCTTCGCTCTTGCCCACGCCGGTGGGACCGATGAGCAGCAGCGAAGACAACGGCTTGCCCAGCGCCGCGAGCCCCGACTTGACCAGGGCGACCACGTCGACCAAGCGGGCCCGCGCCTGCGGCTGGCCGACCAGCCGGGCCGCGAAGTGGCTCGCAGCTTCTGCAGGCGCGAGGCCAACGTGACGCGAAAACAGGCGCTCACGGAAGTGGAAGTCCGACAGGTAGGCGGCCATCACTTCAGCGCGTCCCACCGTTTGCTTCGCGTGGCGCACGGCCAGGCGATCGAGCACACGCAAGGCGGAGCCGGGCAGCACCTCGTCGCCCGCGAAACGGCGCTCCAGCTTCAGCAGCTCGCCCACCGCCTCCGATTCGATCCGGCAGCCGTGGCGCTGCTCAAGTTGGGCGCGGCGCCAGCCAACGACGCGGATCGAGTCTCCGCGCGACGGCGCATCGACCCGGATGACGCGGAACAGGTCGGCAAAGCGACGGTCGCGCTGCTGCACCTTCTGCCAGGCTTCTGGCGTCGCTTCACCGACCAGCGTGAAGGCGCGCCGCTCCAGTTGCGGACGCAGCACGTCAGCGAGGGTCAGCGAACTCTGCGCACTCTTGCCCATGGCCAGCAGCGCAACCAGGTTGTCGCAAAAGAGGATGTCTGGTTTGTCGATGGCATGCACCTTGCGCAGCCGCGACTGCACGTGCCCCATCACCACCGCCATTCTGCGCTGCCATTGGCCAATGATGCTCATGCCCGAAATGACCCGCATCGGATCGAGCTGCCACACCTTCTGAAGCTTGCTGCGCTGGCGACCGGGCTGACTCTCGATGTGGCTGCGCACCGCGCCGTGCACCAAGGCCGTCTTGCCCGCACCTCGCGGCCCCACCAGCACGAAGGCACTGGCGTCGGCACGGTACATGGCCTGCGCCACCCCGGCCACCTGGGCGTCCCGCAGGATGGCCTGGCCCAGTTCGTCGGGGTAGAGCTCGTTCAGGTCGATGGCCACGCGCGCCATCTCGGTCGGCCCGTCGCCGATCTCGTCGCCGCTCAGCTTGGCGAAGAAATCGGTCTCCTCCTCGAACGGAAAACGGCCATTGGCCAAGTGCAACGACAGTTCGAGCTCACCCAGTTCGTCATTGGCCGACGCGAGATGGCGCTGCGGATCGAAAGCGTCGCCGAGTTCCTTGCGCTGCTCGCGGAAGAAGCGCTGGATGCAGGCGACCAGGCGCTCGGTGCGCTCTGACTGAGAAGCGCTGCCGTCGCCGAGGTCGGCCACGATGCCGTCCAGCTGCGGCAGGCAAGCATGGTGCCGCTCGCCCAGCGTGAAGTGCGCCGCGGCAAACAGGCCCTCGACCCAACGTCGGCCCGAGTCCAAGCCCAGCGGCACCAGCTCGAAACGCAGGGATGGCGCGAAGCTGAGCCACAGCCGATCGTCCAGCTTGGCCCGTTCGCTGCACGTGCCCTTGAAATGCTGCTGTATGGCCTGGCGCAGCTTGTTCAGCGCGGATTCGTAACGTTCGGCCGTCGCGTGGATCTCGGGCAGAAACAGGCAGCACAGGCGATAGCCCGCGTCCTTGCGATGGGCCACCAGCAGCGGAATGCGCAGCGCTTCCATCATGCTTCCCCCCCAATCAGCATGCGACCCATCAAGCCCTCGAACTGCCGCTCCAGCGCGCGCTTCCAGGCGGGCGCATCCGGGAATTCACAGCGCCGGTCGGACTTCGGGTCGATGAGCTGGCCGTCCTTGAGGTGGCGATGCACCGGCAGCGCGTCGAAGAAATGCTGCCTGTGCACGTTCTCCGGCGTGCCGAACTTTTCCAGCGACGATGGCCGCACCGAGACCCAGATGTCGGACTTGCGGTCGGCTTCGAACTGGCGCCACACGCCCGCTTCCAGCCGCAGGAAGTCGTAGACTGCGGCGCCGCGGCATTCAATCTCGAAGCCCACGATGGTGGTCTGGACCTTTTCAGTCTGCGGCCATGCGAACTTGACGTAGGGCCCTTCTGCCCCAGCGTTCTCTTCACCATCCTTCTTGCCACCTTCCACGCGCAGGCGCACCACCTTCACACGGGTCTCGAAACCTGCGAGGTGCAGCACATCGATCCACGCAGCCAGCAGCATGGGCTGCAGACGTGGCGCCGCGTACAGGCCCACCGTGCACAAGCCGCTCTCTGGTCGCATTGCATGGAACGCGCGCTGCTGGAAGCTGACGAAGCGGCGGCGCCAGGTGGCCACATCGGGCGGTGCGGAGGCCTCGCCCGCCAGCGACAGCAGCGCCTGGCCTTCAAGGTCCACGATCTCGGACAGCAAGGTCTTGGCGTCCTGCTGAACCGCGTCTAACTCGCGCCAGCGCAGCGCCGGTGCGGTGGTGTCCCAGTGCGGCAGCGCAGGATCCTTCTGGCGCCGCTTCTCGTGGGTCTGGCGCTCGCGGTCGAGCCGGAACACCTGGTTCACGAGGTTCACGCAGAGCGGCCCATCGGTCACGCGCACCCAATGTCGGCGCGCGTCGGCCAAGGCGTCCGCAGCCAGCAGCGGCGCCGTGTCGACCGGGCGTGGCGAGGGCGTGACGTGGATGGCCGGCGCAGACTGCGCGCCAAGCTCGACGCGCACGGCCACCGGCGTGATGTAAGGGTGCGGCGCCAGCGCATGTGCCAGCGGCAGCACCAGCTCGCGGCGCAGCGTGCGCTGCACGTCGCGGGCGCCATAGCGTGCGTCGCCTGGCAGCGTGGCGAGTTGCAGCGGGGTACCTGGGGCCACCTGAAGTTCTGCGTTCCGCTCCAGCAGCCCTTCTCGGCGCCGCAGCAGGCCGATCTCGCGTTCGAAGATGGGCGCTCGCTCGGCCATGGTCAATGCAGCAAAGGGCACCACGTGGTCGATGCGGTTGAACAGTTCGGGCCGGAAGGCCTCCTGCACGACACGCTCGAAGTGGCGGCGAGGATCGTCGCGCCCTGGCAGCACACCCAAGGTCGCGCGCATCGACGCCTCGGCGCCAAGGTTGGAGGTCATCACCACGAAACAACCGCAGAAGTTCGCGGTCACGCCGTCGCCACCGGTCAGTCGACCCTCGCCCAGCACCTGCAAAAGCAGGTCGAAGAAGTTCGGATGGGCCTTCTCGATCTCGTCGAAAAGCACCACCGAGAAGGGCTGGCGCCGAACCGCACCGATCAGCAAGCCCTCTTCGCGGCCGAGGTCGCCGAGCAGACGCAGCACCGCGGCCGGGTCGGCGTATTCACTCATGTCGAAACGCAGCATGCGACGCGCGTCGCCGAACATGAATTCCGCCAGCGCCTTGACTGTCTCCGTCTTGCCCACGCCGGTCGGGCCGATCAGCAGCAGCGAGGCTATGGGCTTGCCGGTGCGCGCCAGACCGGTCTTGGTGGACGCCAGCAGGCTGGTCACCACGTTCAACGCATCTGGCTGGCCAAAGAGGCGCCGGCGAAAGAATTCGTCGACCTCCGTCAGGTCCAGCGGCAGGCGCGAGTCCAGGATGCGGCGAGGCATGCCGGTCTCGGCGCAGAAGGCATCCAGTGCGTCGTCTCGACCCAGGCTGGCCGTGCGGCCGCGAGCGTGCAGGATCAGCTCCTCGAAAAACCGGATGCCCTTGCCCGGGAAGCCCGAATAGGGAGAGAAGCGGCGCTGCAGCGCCAGCAGCTCGGCCACCGCGTCGCGCTCAACCGTCACGCGATGCTCGCGGGACAGCGCCGACACGGCAGCCACCATCACACGCTCCTGCCCGAGCTCGTCCTGCGCTGGCATGCGCACCGTCTGGAACAGCGCGCCGAATCCAGGCGAGCGCAGCTCGATGCGAGCAAGCTCTGCCGGCGTGGCTTCAGCCAACAGCATCAGCCGGCCACGCGCCAGCGGCTCGCGCAGCGCATCTCCCAGGCTCACCGCATTGCCCTGGTACTGGCCGACCTCGAACAGTTCGGACAGGTGGCCCACGTACAGCATCACGTCACGCTGCGCCAGCTCACCGCACAGTAACGCCAGTGCGTGCTGCCAACCGCCGTCGCGCGTCAGACCCTGAATCAGCCGCGCGGCGTTGGTCTCCCAAGGTACGGCTGCCTGACGCTGCGCGCGGTCACGCACGTAGTACCGCAGCAGCGCCGTCTTGCCGCTGCCCTCATCGCCCAGCACCAGCACGCTGCGGGCAAATGTGCCTTCAGCGGCGCGCTGCAGCGTCGCCAAAGCGTCCTCCATGCCAGCTGCCGCACGCCCGTCGCACCGCATCTCCTCGGCCACGGCACTCAGCAGGGGCTCACGCTTCTGCCGCATCTGGCGCAGCGCCTCGGCGCCGTGGAATTCGAGCGACAGCGTCTCCGTCTTGAGTTCGACCTGCTCAAACCACGATGCTGCCACCTGCTTGCGCACATCACCCAAGCGGCCATTGCGGCGATGCTCCAGCACGATGGCTTCCGTCACCGCAGCGCGCAGTGCAGATGCGTCGGCCAGCGCGACGACACCCAAAGCCGGCACACAACCCATCGCTCGCGCCCCATCGGCATCCGCCGCCAGGAACGCCACGTGTGTGACCCGTCTTGCAGGCTGGGCCAAAGGGTCGGCGCCCGCCGGCAGATCCACCGCCAGTTCTTGGCGCTCGAGTGCGCAGCCCGCCGTGAACTGCACCGCTTCGAGGTAGCGCCCCTTGTCGATAAGGTGCGACTGCACGGCGCGCGCCATCTTGCGTGCCATGACCGAGGCCGTACTGCCCACCCAGGCCATTTCCGGGAAGGCCAACGGTGTGACGACAACTTCTCCCGACGGCGTGGTCAGTTCGAAGAATGCAAGGGTTGGTTGACTTGTGGTGCCCATCGCGCGTCAGCCGGGCTGGCGCGAACGGCAATGTGAGTCAGCGAACGTTGTCCAAGCGTCTTGTTGTTTCATGTGCTGCGTGATCCCTTTGAGAGATTCTGGCAGCAGATGCACGCGATTCAGGAGCCAGTCTGCTTTGCATCCTTGACGCCCTGTTCGAGCACTATGCGGATTGGAACGAGCGGACTCGAGAGAAACTTGCACTTGTCCACGGCGAATCCGCCCGCGTGGAGATGCTGATGCGCGAGCATGCGTGGGTGGGGTTCCGATATGGGGCCTTGCTGGGGGTGCCGGAGGTGGGGTCGGCATAATGAATGCTCGCGCGCTCACCCATCGCGATCACCCCTCAGTCCAATGGTCACGCGAAGGTGTTGCACTTCTGACTTGAGACCGCTCATGAACGACCTCCCCACCGGCCGCGTGCGCGAAACTCCATGGTTGGAAAGCAGCACGCCATGAGTGAACACCCGCCTGTGCTCACCCCACCGCCCAACGGCTACACCGACTGGCTGGCCGAACTGAAAGGCCGCATCCACACGGCGCAGCTGCGGGCCGCGTTGGCCGTCAACCGCGAACTGGTGTCGCTGTATTGGCAAATTGGCCACGACATTCTGGAGCGACAAAGCCGCGAGGGCTGGGGCGCCAAGGTGATTGAGCGCCTGGCGCATGACCTGCGCACCGCTTTCCCGGACATGAAAGGGTTTTCGCCGCGCAATCTGAAGTACATGCGCAGTTTTGCCCAGGCTTGGCCCGACGCCGAATTTGTGCAAGCGGTGCTTGCACAATTGCCCTGGTACCACCAGATCGCCCTGCTGGACAAACTGCCGGACAGCGAGGCCCGCCATTGGTACGCCGCCAAGGCGATGAAGCACAACTGGTCGCGCAACATCTTGGTGATGCAGATTGAAACCCGAGCCCGGGAGCGCTCAGGCCAAGCTGTGACCAGCGTTTGCCGGCTCCACTGTCCGATCTGGCACGCGAGTCGCTCAAAGACCCCTACCGCTTCGACTTTCTCGGCCTGCACGATGACGCGCAGGAACGCGCCGTGGAGGGCGCCTTGGTCCAGGATGAAATCTTCAGGGCCGCAGCGGCTTGATTGAAACGGAGAGGGAAATCGAAAGTGGCGCATCACGTTCGCAAGTCGGCGGTCGACCTCCCAAGCACGCTGACCCTCCGCCGCGCCACCGCAGCCGACCTGACGACCGTCTGCGACCTGGCGCAAGAGCTGAACATGCTGCACCACCAGGCCTGGCCGCAGCTCTTTGCGCCGCCCGCCACGCCCTCCATCGACGGCGCGCATTGGCATGACAGCATCGTGGCCCCAGGTCGGGCGGCGTTCCTGGCAGAGCAGGCCGGCGTGGCCCTTGGCTTCATCACCGCAGCCATCGCGGACGAAACGCACTCGCTTCGTCAGCCCATGCGTGTGGGTCGGGTCAATTCCATCTGTGTGCTGCCGTCCGCCCGGGGCCTGGGCCTCGGCACCCGCCTGATGGCCGAGGCCGAACAATGGGCCAGCAGCCAGGGCGCGGTGGACATGCAACTGGTCGTCTGGCAGTTCAACGAAGGGGCGGTTCGTCTGTACCAAGAGCTGGGCTATGCGATCCGCTCGCACACCATGGGCAAGCGGCTTGCGGCGTCGGAGGATTGATCAAGCGGGAACCGCACATGCCTCAGCTTTCCGAATACGCCTCACGCAGGCCCAGATGCTGGGCGAAGGGCGCAAAGTCCTTGTCGGCATGCAAGAGCGTCAGTCCGTCTTCAATGCACCTCGTGGCAATCAAGGTGTCGATGGTCTTCCGGACGGTCAACCCATGGGCTCGAAGCACGCGGTAGTTATCGGCCGCTTTCAAAGCCAAGTCGTAGCCGCAGAGATCCAGGCGGGTGAAAGTACCAAACACCGTCTTCACCATCTTGAACTGCTGTTCGTCGCGCACGCCTTGTAGAACTTCTGCGGCAATCAAGTCGCCAACCGCGATCCTGGTTCGTCCGAGCATGGAGTCGAGCAGCGCAACCTGCGGTGTATCGGCGGCGCGGAAAAAGTCAATCCAAACACTGGAGTCAACCAGGATCACCGGTCGGTCCTCATGGCGTTCAAATCACCCTCCCAGGTGATCTGGCCCCGCAGTGTCCGCGCTTGCTCTTGCGCTCGCAGCTCAAGCAGTGTTCGCAGCCCCAGCTCGACCGCCTCCTTTTTGGTCTTGGCGCCGGTGGCACGCAAGGCATCCTGCATAAGTTGGTCGTCAATCTCGATGTTGGTGCGCATATTGTGTACCCCGCTTAAACCCGGTACACAGCATAGCGCCAGCAGCTCCTCATGTTGCGAGGGGGGGGGAAATCGATGCCGACGAAGGCGTGGCCTCAGTCCGGCGGTTCGGTCATCATCCACCATTGGTGGCAGATCCACGATCTCGACTCCGTGGGTACCATCGCTCATCCAGTCCATGCACACAGGAGAAACCTCGTGGTTGCCAAGATGATCCACCTGGCGACTCGCATCACGGCCGTGGTGATGTGCCTTGCGCTGGCCGGATGCACCTTCAAGCTTCCACCGATCGTGACCGTCGAGGTCGCATTCCATGGGCAGGGCCTGCCAGTGCACAAGCACACGCTCAGCAATGACCGGATCAAAGCCCTGTCCGCTTGGTTTTCAGGGCATCCGTCCGGTTGGTCTGTCAGTCATGCCAGTCATGTTCCAGCACTGGAGGCGCGCGCCAAGCACGCAGACGGTGGAGAAACCGTCATCAACGTGTTACCCAAGCTTGTCGTGGCCTACAACCCATCGGGCCAGTTCACCCGGCCACTTTCTGCCTCAGAGCTTTCGGCATTGGAAGAGATACTGAAGACGACGCCATCGCCGGCGACTTCGACACCCTGAAGCTCAGCCGTTGACAAGCACCTGAAGCCCGATGCAACCACCACGAGCGACCGAAAGATGCCCTTCTCCTCCGGCTTCATCACCCTGTTCATCTGCGGTCTGCTGATCGTGATCGCCCCGTCGGTCCTCATGGTCCGGCGGCTATGGCGTGCGCGCGGCAACAACCGGGTGATGGCCGCGATCGCTGTGCTGGTGGCCGTGGCGATGGCCGTCTTGGCATTCGCAGGCACCGAGTCGCCACAGCCCTGGGAGGAAGCCATCCTCTCCTTCTTCTTGCTGTGGGGCGTCTCGTTTTATCTGCTCATCGGTCTGGCGGCGGTCAGCCGCGCACTCCAGGGTTTGGTCAGGCCACCAAGTCAGCCGGATCGACCGACTTCAGGATCACGCTGATTCCGCGCTGGCTGCCGCAAACGCCGCCTTGAGCCCGCCCCACACCGGCTGGAACAGCCCGGCGTCCATGCGCTTGACCTCGCCCATCAGCGGGCGGAAGTCCATGTGGGCGAGCACGTCGCGCTCCAGGTCGATGCCGGGGGCGATCTCGGTCAGCAGCAGGCCTTCGGGGCGCAGCTCGAACACGGCGCGCTCGGTGACGAACAGCACGCTCTGGCCGCGCAGCGCGGCGTCGCGGCCATTGAAGGTGATCTGCTCGACCTGGTTGATGAACTTGCGCGAGCGGCCTTCGGTCAGCACCTTCAGCTCGCCTTTGCCGATGGCCAGCTCCACGCCACCGGCGGTGAAACTGCCGCAGAACACCAGGCGCCGGGTCGAACGGGTGATGTTGACGAAGCCGCCGCAGCCCACGGGCCGGCCGTTGAACTTGCTGACGTTGACATTGCCGGCAGCGTCCACCTGAGCCAGGCCCAGAAAACTCGCGTCCAGGCCGCCACCGTCGTAGAAGTCGAACTGGAAGCTCTGCTCGATGATGGCGCCGGCGTTGTAGGCCAGGCCAAAGTCGCCGCCCTGGGCCGGGATGCCGCCGGTGATGCCGCTTTCCACGCTCAGGGTCAGGCTGTCGGACACGCCTTCTTCAGCCGCCACCGACGGGATGCCGGCCGGGATGCCAATGCCCAGGTTGGTGATGGCGCCGGGTGTCAGCGCCATGGCGGCGCGGCGGGCAATCACCTTGCGCTCGTCCAGGGCCATGGGCGTCAGGCTGCCGGTGGGCACGCGCACATCGCCGCACAGCGCTGGGTTGAACTGAGTGGTGATGGACTGCATGTGGTTCTCGGGCTGGCCCAGCACCACATAGTCCACCAGCACGCCGGGGATCTTGACGGCCTTGGGATGCAGGCTGCCGGCTTGCACCACCCGCTCCACCTGGCAGATGACGATGCCGCCGCAGGCCCGCGCGGCCTGGGCGATGGAGAGCTGCTCCAGCAGCACGCCCTCCTTGTCCAGGGTGATGTTGCCGTCTTCGTCCGCCAAGGTGCCACGGATGATGGCCACGTCGATCCGGGGGGCCTTGTAGTAGAGCCATTCCTCACCGTCGAACTCGACGCGTTTCACCAAGTCCTCGGTGGACCGGCTGTTGAGCTTGCCACCCTCCAGGCGCGGGTCGACAAATGTGCCCAGGCCGACCTTGGTTAGCACGCCGGGTGAGCGGCAGGCGATCTGCCGGGTCAGGTGCGAGAGCGAGCCCTGCGGAAAGTTGTAGGCCTCGACCTCGCCGTCAAAGACCATCTTCATCATCTCTTTGCCGGTCTGGCCAAAGTGGCCGGCCACCACCCGCTTGATCATGCCGGGATGGGCAAAGTGCTTCATGCCGGCCTGGCCGGCATTGCCGATGGCGCCGCAGGCCCAGGTGGTCAGGCGCTGGGGGTGGCCGGTC
>CALRVU010000014.1:0-17289 GCA_943371685.1 Bordetella parapertussis
GCCCCGGGCAGGTGATCCTCTTGGTACGCCTTGGCACTTCGGGCGTCGATGACCAGGGCATAGGAAGCGAATTCCTGGATCTCCATCTGGTGCGGATGCACCAGCGAGTCGAGAGACGCCAATTGGGTGGTCATCGCGTCCGCCCTGCAGCAGCTGTGCTGGAAAACGGCCCGAATCCAGCGACGGGCCGATGGGGTTTGAGTCCTAAAGTGACTTCACGGTGTTCAAAGAGCCGGCACGGGATGCCCCTCCAGACCACCGCCGAACCGAGGGCTCTGGACATGAACAGATTATCGAATGTAGACCTGCCGTGCGCCCCTGCCAAGTGGCAGGAATCCTCCCTGACGCATCGCCCCCACACCACTTGGGCGGGCGCCATCGGCGCCGTGTGGCTCGCCTTGGCTGGGCTTGTCCCCACCCAGGCACGGGCAGTCGACGGCTGCCTGGTGCTGCTGTGCTTCGCCGCCCCGAGCTGGCGCTCCATTGCACAGTGCGTACCGCCCATCAAGCAGGTGCTGCGCGACCTGACGCGTGGCAAGCCCTTCCCGTCGTGCGCCATGGCCGGCGGCGGCAACTCGGCCAGCCACACCTGGGCCAGCGCGCCGAGCTACTGCCCACCGCAATACACGCGAGTGTCCGAGGGCGAAGGCGGGCCAATCTATTCGTGCGACTACACCGGCGCCGTGTCCGTGTCGGTCAACGGAGCGCCCTTCGCCCGCACCTGGTGGACGATGGACGGCAACACGGTGACCGAATTCAGCCCGACCGCGAAATCGCAGCTCGGCACCTGGGACACGCGCTTCGACGACGAGTATGCGGCGTGGCTCGCCACTCAGCCACCTCCGGCCCCGCCGACGGACTCGGATCACTGAGGCGCCACGCCATGGATACCTCTGTCTTCTTCGCACTGGTACTCGCCTGCGCACCGCAGGTGCACTCCGACACGGCGCACGCCTTGGTCAGCGTCGAGAGCGGTTTCAACCCGTGGGCAATCGGTGTGGTCGGGGGTGCACTGGTTCGCCAACCCCGGTACCGGGCCGAAGCACTGGCCACAGCGCGTGCGCTGCAAGCCGCCGGCTGGAACTTCAGCGTCGGCCTGGGCCAGATCAATGTCGGCAACTTCGACCGGCTGGGCCTCACGCTGGACGCTGCGTTCGACCCCTGCACGAACCTCACGGCCATGCAGTCCGTCCTGGCTGAGTGCTTCGATCGAGCACAGGCCTCGGCCGCCACCGCCAACATGACCGCGAACGCGGCCACGCCGCAACACGCGGACCAAACGGCGCTGCGCAAGGCCCTGTCCTGCTACTACAGCGGCAATCTCGCCACAGGGTTCCGCCATGGCTACGTACGCAAGGTCGTGGCCGCAGCTGGCACCAGTTCGCTTGTCGCTTCGCGTGCCATTCCCCCTGACCTACCGAAGGAGAAGACATGAGTCCCCTCGCATCCATTCGGCGCGCCGCGCCGTCGCTGTCAACCGTGCTGCTGGCAACGGTGTCGCAAGTGGCCTTGGCCCAAGGCTTCGACAAGATCAACGATACGGTCACGAACGTCAACGCCATCCTGGTGACGATCTCGATCGCGGTGGTGACCATCTCGATCATCTGGGCCGGCTTCAAGATGATCTTCCAGGGCGCTCGCCTGGCCGACGTGGCCAATGTGCTGATCGGCGGCACGCTGGTCGGTGGTGCTGCGGCCTTCGCCAGCTACATCGTGTCCTAACCAGGTGGGATTGATCATGCAAGCCGAAGCCATCTACAAGGGCGCCACGCGCCCGGCCATGAAGCTGGGCATCCCGCTCGTTCCGCTGGTCGTGCTGTTCGGCACCGGCATGCTGCTGATCCTGTGGGGCGGCACCCTGGTGAGCTGGTGGCTCGCCCTCGGCGTGGTGGTCGCCTTCGTGCCGGCGCTGCTCTGGATGCGCTTCGTCACCGCCAGGGATGATCAGCGCTTCCGCCAGATGTTCGTCGCCATGAAGTTGCGTCTGCACGATCGCAACCATCGTTTCTGGCATGCGCGCAGCTACTCGCCCACCCTCTACCGGGGAGCACGCGATGCTTGGCACACCTAAGACCAACGGCGCCGCCACACTGTCGGGTCGCAGCGCTCGCGTAGCTTCGCGACCCCGGCACTGGGCGCAAGCCCAGGCGGAGAATCCGCTGGCGCGCTTTGTGCCGTTCTCGTCGCTGGTCAGCCCACACGACGTGATCACGCGCGGCGGCGACTACCTGCGCGTATGGCGACTCGACGGCGTGGATTTCGAGTGCGCCGACGAGCACCAGATCAGCGAGCGCCACGAGGCCTTGTGCAGCCTGCTGCGGAACCTGGCCGGCGGCCAGTGGGCGGTATGGACTCACCGCCTGCACCGAGTGGTCAGCGACAGCCTGCAGGACCCGCCGCAGCCCGGCTTCGCGCGCGATCTGTCCCAGGCCTACCAGGCCAAGCTGGGCGAGCGCCGGATGATGAGCAACGAGCTCTACCTGACGCTGGTCTACCGGCCGAACGTCTCGCGGGTGAGCCGTGCGCTGCAATCGACGCAACGCACGCGTGCTGCCATCGCGGAAGCCCAGGCCGAAGCGCTTCGCATCATGGAAGAGCGCACTGCTCTGGTCGGCCGAGTGCTGCGCGGTTTCGGTCCCGATCTGCTCGGCGCACGCGAACACCATGGCCGGTCCTACTCCGAGGTGGCCGAGTTCCTCGGCTTCCTGGTCAATGGCTGCTGGCGGGCGATCCCGATGACAGCGGGCCCGCTGTACCGGACGCTACCGACCACGCGCCTGTCGTTTGGCGGCGACAAGCTCGAACTGCGGCAAGGCGACAGACGGCGCTACGCCGCGCTGGTCGACATCAAGGAGTACGCCGACGCGGTCGAGCCCGGCATGCTGAACGCCCTGCTCTACGAAGCCAGCGAGTTCATCGAAACGCAGAGTTTTTCGATCCTGCCGCGCCGCGATGCCATGCGCGCTCTCGAACTGCAGCGCGACCAACTGATCGCCAGTGACGACGCGGTGGCCAGCCAGATCGCGGAGATGGACGTGGCACTCAACGAACTCGGCGACGGCCAGTTCTGCATGGGCGAGTATCACTACAGCCTGGTCGTCTTCGGCCAAGAAGGTGAAGACAGCGTGGCCGATGCGGGCCGCCGCGCGGCGCAGGCCATCGGCGCCGTCGGCGAAGCCTCCAGCTTGCAGATGTCGCCGGTGGACCTGGTGGCCGATGCCGCCTGGTTCGCCCAGATGCCCGGCAACTGGCAGTGGCGCCCCCGGGATGCCAAGCTCAGCTCGCGTGCTTTCGCGGCGCTTTCCAGCGGCCACAACTTTGCCCGCGGCAAGCGCGACGGCAACCCCTGGGGCGAGGCACTGGCCCTGCTGCGCACGCCTTCAGGCCAGCCCTTCTACCTGAACCTGCACAGCAGCCCCGAAGGTGAGGACTCGGCCGACAAGAAGCTGCCGGGCAACACGCTGATCATCGGCTCGACCGGTGTCGGCAAGACGACGCTGGAGATGTTCCTGCTGACACTCACGCGCAAGTGGGACCCGCCGCCGCGCCTGGTGCTGTTCGACCTGGACCGAGGTTGCGAGATCGCGATCCGCGCCCTGGGCGGCCGCTACTTCACGCTTGAAGCCGGCAAGCCCACCGGCTGCAACCCGCTGCAGCGCGAGCCCACACCGGC
Source organism: Bordetella parapertussis (assembly GCA_943371685.1). Lineage (GTDB taxonomy): Bacteria > Pseudomonadota > Gammaproteobacteria > Burkholderiales > Burkholderiaceae_C > Ideonella > Ideonella parapertussis_A. The sequence goes on from CALRVU010000014.1 coordinate 3,674, forward strand.
GCGCATCCAGTTCTGGGAGCAGTTGATCGGCACCTGCATCGCAACGCCGACCCTACCGCTGCTGCCGGCTGACGCGCGCGCCATCGCCGACGCCGTCAAGGCCGTGGCGATGATGCCGGCGCCGCTGCGCCGCTTTTCCACCGTGCGGCAGAACCTGCCCAAGTCGGGCGAGAACAGCCTGTTCGAGCGGCTCGGCCGCTGGTGCCAGGGCGGCGCACTTGGCTGGGTGTTTGACGGGGATGGCGCCCAGGCCGACGACCGTCTGCTGGATCTGCATGCAGCCAGCATCATCGGCTTCGACACCACCGAGTTCCTGGACCTGCCCGAGGTCCGCACGCCGGTGATGATGTACCTGCTGCAGGTGATGGACGAGCTCGTCAACGGCGAGCGACTGATCTACGTGATCTCCGAGTTCTGGAAGGCGCTCGACCACGAGATCTTCAGCGACTTCGCCAAGCAGAAGCAAAAAACCATCCGCAAGCAGAACGGCCTGGGCATCTTCGACACCCAGAGCCCGTCCGACGTGCTGCGCCACCCCATCGGCCGCACGATGATCGAACAGAGCGTAACCAAGATCTTCCTCGCCAACCCAGAGGCGGTGCGCGAGGAATACGTCGACGGCTTCGGCCTGACGCAGGCCGAATTCGACATCGTGCGCAGCCTCGGCGCGCAGGGCGGCCGGCGCTTTCTGGTCAAGCAAGGCAGCGGCAGTGCAATCTGCGAGCTGGACCTGGCAGGGCTTGAAGACTTCATCACCGTGCTCTCGGCCACAACCGACAACGTGGCCCTGCTGGATGCAGTGCGCGAACGACACGGCAACGATCCGTTTCAATGGCTTCCCGTGCTGCTTCAGGAGGTTCAGGATCGGCGGTTCCGGAACTCCAGGAGAACTGCATGAAAGCCTCTCGCAACTTCCTCGCGCTGGTCGCGATCGCACTCGCCGCCGCGACCGCCAGCGCCCAATTCGTCAAGGGCAACGAAGCCGTCAAGGTGATGCCCGATGGAACCAATATGGTGGAGACGCCGCCAACTACTGGAGCGCTACTCGCTAAGCCTTGCCCCTCAGCGACGCCCGGGTGTTCAGGTGGCGGCTGGAAGATGGTCGAGACGCCGGCTGGCCTGATGGAGTGCACTGAGGTCTACGCGAGACCAACGACTTGCCGGACGTCTACCTACGGGTCCGAGGAGCGGTCTCGTGTTTGGGTGGTCAAGATTCGATCTGAGTGGAAGCATTGCCAGTACCCCGACCTGAGCAAGGGATGCGTGAGCATCAAAAGCTTGCCCATCGCGGCAGTGCAGTAGCAGGAGCTTGAGCCATGTTCACCTGGGTCGGCAATCAGTTCAACACCATTCTCAGCACGTACGTACTGGGGGTAGTGTCATCGTTGACGACCGCGATTGCGCCGATCGCACTGACTTGCATGACGATCTGGGTGACGCTCTACGGGTGGGCCGTCCTGCGCAATGAGGTTTCGGAGACTCTGCCAATCTTCATGTGGAAGGTCTTCAAGATCGGACTCGTTCTGGCCTTCGCCCTGCAGTCGGGCTTCTACATCAGCAATGTGGCCGACAGCGCCGATGCACTTGCTACGGGCGTAGCAACGACGTTCTTGCCCGTTGCGACCGACCCGATGACAGTGACTTCGCCGTACGCGCTGCTCGATGCATTCAATGACCAAGCCAGTCTGCTGGTTCTTGATCTACTGAAGGACGCGGGAATCACGCGGCTGGACTTGGTCTTCGCCGCCGTGGTCACATCCTTCGGCAATGTGATCTTCCTCTGCATTTCGCTCTTCGTGGTCACCCTCGCAAAGCTCTTCCTGACCTTTGTGATCGCAGTGGGCCCGCTGTTCATCCTATGTCTCGCCTGGCGCCCGACGGCACGATTCTTCGACAGTTGGCTGTCGATGGTCCTCAACGCGGTGGTGCTGACCTGGTTCGCGTTCTTCGCGCTCGGCCTGAGCGTCTACATGGGCCAGGCCATAGTTCAAGTCATCCAGTCTCAGGGCGGTTTCCTCGGCCCGACTTTCAACGTCGTCGGCGAGAGCTTGAAGTATTGCGTCGTGATGATCCTCATGGCCATCATCTGCTTCCAGGCCCCGAGCCTTGCTTCAGCACTCACCGGCGGCGCAGCAGTGCAGCAAGGCATCCAGATGATCCAGAACGCCATGATGGTCTCGGGTCTGCGCTCCGCCTCCTCCGCGCGGGGTGCAGGTGCAGCCGGCGGTGTCGTCCGGGCGGGTGCGGGCCTGCCGTATGCGGCGGGCCAGGCCACTGGCGCAGCCGCCACCGCCACGGGTCGAGCAGCAGGCGCCGTGGTTCGCCAAGGTTACGGCGCGGTGCGAACCGCCGCCTACAAGCTGGCCGCGCTGCGCGGCCGGACCTGAACGTCAACAAGCGTCAATCAGCACAGGAGCAAACCATGCAAGCCCGTCTCAAGATCGCTGCGGCCGTCCTCATCGCTTTCGGCGCCAATGCCGCCCACGCGCAGGGCATTCCGGTCATCGATGCTGCCAACCTGGCCCAGACGATCCAGCAGGTACTGGATGGCATCACACAGATCAACAACCAGGTCCAGCAGATCAACCAGCTGCAAAGCCAGATCAACAGCATCAACGGAATCCGCAACCTGGGCAACGTCTTCAACAATCCGTTGTTGCAGAACTACGTGCCGGCGGAGGCTTACACCTACGTCAACGCCATCAACACCTCCGGGTACTCGGGCCTGAATGCCACGGCCAAGTCGCTTCGCGACGCGGGCATGGTCTACAACTGCATGGACCTCGCGGGCAACGCCCGCACCAGCTGCCAGGCCACGCTGGCCCAGCCGTACCAGCAGAAGGGACTGCTCCAGGATGCGATGAAGTCGGCCGCCGGCCGCTTGTCGCAGATCCAGTCGCTGATGGGCCAGATCAACGCCACCACAGACCAAAAGGCCGTGCAGGAAGTCCAGGCCCGCATCGGCGCCGAAAACGCGCTGCTGGCCCACGAGATGTCGCAGGTGCAAATGCTGCAAGGCATGGCAGACAGCGAGGAGCGCATCGCCCGGTCGCGCGAGCGTGAACGCCAGTACCAGATGCTCGCGCGAACGGGCAAGGTGGCCGACTACCTTCCCTGATCACTGAACCGCTGCGCCCGGTGATATTCAAGGACCAGGCGCAGCCCAACTGAGGTCTCCCCATGAGTGCCGTCCTGACGCAAGGAAGAGCCGCTGCATTGTCCGACCGCTCCCGCAGCAGTGAGAGCAGCGGCGGCGAGGCCGTCGCCGAGATGCGTGCGATCGACGCCAACCGAGCTTGGGAGGTGGACCGCACGCTGATGTTCGAACGCTCCGAGCGCCGGGCCTGGTGGGTGGCCATCGCCGGCCTCGTGCTGGGCCTGATCGGCATCGCCGCGGTGTTCGCCCAGGGCCCGCTGCGTCGCGTGATCGAGATTCCCATCGTCGTCGACCGCGTCACCGGCGAAGCTACGATCCAGCAGCGGCTGAGCGTCGAGACCATTCCGCCCATGGAAGCGCTCGACAAGCACAACCTCGCCAACTTCGTGCGGGCCAGGGAAGGCTACAGCTGGATGTTCCTTCAGCGCGACTTCGATCAGGTTGCGCGCATGGCAGTTCCGGCCGTCTTCGCCGACTACAACCGGCAGTTCGAGGGCGACGCAGCACTGCAGAAGAGGATCGGCGCCGCCGAAGACTGGCGCATCAACCTCGTCGGGGTGCGACTGGCTGCCTCTGGCCGCGCAGGCAACACGGGTGAGGCCACGGTCACCTACGACAAGGTCGTGCGCCTGACGGACCGCAACCTCCCGGAGGTCACCACACGGCACGTCGCCAGCGTCGTCTTCCGTTACCAGCCCAAGGTGCTGGCCAAGGAACGCGACCGGCTCGAAAACCCGTTCGGCTTCGTCGTCACGGCGTACCGCTCCGATCCCGAGATCAATACGGCAGCACCGGGGGCCAAACCATGAAGCGCTCGACCACCTTCACAGCCGCCCTGGGCTTGGTCGCTTTTGGCGCGACAGCGGCAGCTGAAACCGCCGATCCCCGCCTGCGCGAAGTGTTGTACGACCCGCGCGCCGTGGTCACCGTACCGGTCAAGCGCGGCGTGGTGACCCTGGTGGTGCTCGACGCCGACGAGTCGATCACCGAAGTGGCGGCCGGGCTGGGCGGCGAATGCGCGAAGCCTGAATCAGCTTGGTGCGTGGCAGCCCAGCCGGGTGGGCGGAACTTCTTCGTCAAGGCGAAGAGCTCGGCCAGCGCCGCGAACAACCTCGCCGTGGTCACCGACCAGCGCACACACGCCTTCCGCTTCGTGGTCCTGGCAGATGGGGATCCCAAGCCTCCGGTGTACCGGCTCGTTGTACGGGCGCCGCCCCGCGCTGTAGCTCCTGCCCGTCTCGAGATGCGCGATACCGTGCCTCTGGTTGCGCTGCCGGCGATTCCACCGCCTCCGCCGCCGCAGCAAGTCGTTGCCGAGCGCCTGCAGGCCAAGCCGCAGGTGATGAACACCCAGTATTCGGTGGCCGAAGGCACCGGCTCGCAAGACATCGTGCCGACGCTGGTCTTCGACGATGGACGCTTCACCTACCTGCGGTTCCCGGGCAATCGCGAGATCCCGGCGGTGTTCCAGGTGCTGGGTGACGGCAGTGAAACGCTGGTCAACACCCGCATGGAAGACGACTTGCTGGTGGTCGACCGCGTCAGCCGGCGGCTGATGCTGCGCGCTGGCTCGGCCGTCGTTGGCCTCTGGAATGAAGCATTCGACCTCGACGGCAAGCCCCCAGGCGGCGGAACGACGGTGCCGGGCGTGCAGCGGATCCTCAGGGCCGACAGCTTTGCCACCGAGGAGAGCAAGGAAGGTACGCCATGACGCACGACTCCAATGAGCCGCACGACCGCGAGCCCAACATGGGCCCCGAACCAGCGGCAGACGGCAATACGCTCTCGCCGTTGCCTGGGGAGCCAGGCATTCCCAACGTCGCGACCCGGCAGCGCATGGCGGTTTCGAAGAAGGGTCTGCTGGCTGTGGTCCTGCTCATCGGCTCCCTGGTCGCGGTCGCGGCAATATCGATCCAGCGCTTCTCTGCCAGCGGCAAGAACGCCGAAGAGGCGGGGTCGAAGCTGATGAAGGACAAACCCACGGCAGCCACCTCTGAGCCGCGAAAGCTGGAAATGCCGCCGACGCCGATGACGAGCACAGCTGTGACCACGACGCCGCGCATTCCTGCCCTGACGCCCACGGCCGACGAACTGGCAGAGCCCATCGGTGTCCGGCGCACTGGATCGGGTGCGCCCGTAGCGGCTGGCCAGAGAGCGACCCCTCCGGAGGACGCTCCCATCCTGCTGGTTACAACGCGACCGGGGGCGCTCCCAGCGCCTGGTTCGTCCACCCAAAGGTTTGATGCCTCAACATCACCTGTCGAAGGAATCTCCTCTCCCGAAGGTGTCGAGGGGAACGATCCGATCGCCGCAACATCGCGCAACCTGCAGGTCTACCAGCGCCAGCTCCAGGGCTTGCTCGACAACCTCACAAAGTCGGCGACGCTGGCAACGGGACAGATGTCCGGGCAGATGCCGACGAGTGCAATCCTCGGAGAGCATCCGATGGCGGGTAGCGCACTCGTCGGAGCGCCTGCCGCCGGGGGCAGCCTCTTTGGTGGTCAGCTCCAGGGTTCGGCCACCCCCAAAGTGGCCGCGTCGATGCTGGGCAATCGCAGCTTGACCCTGCCCAAAGGCACGGCCTTCACCTGCGCGCTGAAGACCAAGGTCATCAGCGCCGTTTCCGGCCTTGTCGGCTGCCAGGTGCAACGCAACGTCTTCAGCGACGACGGCCGCGTGCTGCTGATCGAACGCGGCTCTCACCTGGACGGCGAGTACCGCATCGCCTCGGTCCGTCCTGGCACGGTGCGCATTCCGGTACTGTGGACCCGCATCCGCACACCGCTGGGCGTGACGGTGGACATCGACTCCCCCGGCACCGGCCAACTCGGCGAGTCGGGCATCGACGGCGAGGTCGACAACCGCTGGGGCGAACGCATCGGTGCGGCCATGCTGCTGTCACTCATCGACGACTCGGTGAAGCTGGTAATCCAGAACCAGGTGTCGTCGGGGAATTCGGATCGCCAGACCGACACCATCGTGCTGCCATCCACCACGGCCAACACCAGCAAGCTGGCCGAGAAAGTTCTGGACAGTACCATCAACATCCCACCGTTGATCTACCAGAACCAGGGCGGCATCGTCGGCATCTACGTCGCCCGTGACGTGGACTTCTCTTCGGTCTACGAGCTGCGGCCAGTAGCGCGATGAGCACGCTTCAAGCTGACCACGAAGTTCCCGGCGACGGCTGGTGCGGCGACGCCACGTCGGTGGTCGAGTTCCTGCGGCCACTACGGGAACAACTCGACGCGCCCGGCGTGCTGGAGGTCTGCGTCAACCGGCCCGGCGAACTGCTGGTGGAAACGGTACGCGGCTGGCAGACCGTGCAGGCACCGGAGATGACGCAGGAACGCTGCCTGTCGCTGGCCACCGCAGTCGCCACCTACTGCGACCAGCAGGTCAACCAGGAGCGCCCGCTGCTGTCGGCCACGCTGCCCAGCGGTGAACGCATCCAATTCGTCATCCCGCCGGCCGTGCCGCGCGGCACGGTGTCGATCACGGTGCGCAAGCCGTCGCACCTGATCAAGCGCCTGGATGACTTCGAGCGCGAAGGACTCTTCGATCGTACGGCCACGGTGACACGCACGCCGAACGCCGAACTGCTGCCCTTCGAGCGAGAACTGGTCGAGTTGAAGGATGCCGGCCGCTACGCCGAGTTCCTGCGCTTGGCGGTGCGCAGGCACCAGACCATCGTCGTCAGCGGCAAGACCGGCTCGGGCAAGACCACCTTCATGAAGGGCCTGGTCGAGGAAGTGCCGAAGCACGAGCGCCTGATCACGATCCAGGACACGGCCGAGCTGACGCTGCCGAACCACCCGAACGTAGTCCACCTTTTCTACAGCAAAGACGCGCAAGGCACGGCGCGTGTGACGGCCAAGTCGCTGCTCGAAGCCTGCCTGCGCATGAAGCCCGATCGCATCTTCCTGGCCGAAGTGCGCGGCGATGAATGCTTCTACTTTGTGCGGCTCGCGGCCTCGGGCCACCCGGGCAGCATCACCAGTGTGCACGCGGGCAGCTGCGCCCTCGCCTTCGAGCAGATGTCGCTGATGATCCGTGAGACCGGCGCCGGCGGCGGCCTGCGCATGAACGAGATCAAGTGGCTCTTGAGCGTCGTCGTCGACGTGATCGTGCAGTTCGATCGCGACGAGCGCGGGCGCTTCATCTCCGAAATCCTCTACGAGCCCCGGCGCCAGCGCCTCGGCCGCTGGGATCAACAGGCGGCAGCGGCATGAGCACAAGCGCAGCCTTGCCGTTCTCGGCCTGGCCCGCCGGCCGCAAGGTTGCGGCGGGCACGTTTGCCGTCGTGGGTTACATCGCCCTGGCTTGCGCGGCCGTGTACCTGGCCGGCGTGCTGTTCCTCGTGCTGAACAAGGCGAACCCCAAGCAGGCGCAGTTTTCCAGCATCGTTCACTATTGGGGCCTTTACGCTGACGATGCCCAGCTGCGCAAAAAGCTGCAGCTTGCGATCGGCGTCTCGGGGATCTGCCTGCTGATCCTGCTGCCGGCCGGTCTGGTCGCTGCCTCACGGCCACGTCGGGCATTGCATGGCGATGCTCGGTTCGCCAGCCCAGCCGAAGTAAATCGCGCTGGGCTCACGGGCGGCGACAGACAGCCGGGCATCTTGATCGGCCGCCACTGTGGCCAATTCCTCTCGCTGCCGGGCCAGCTATCGGTGATGTTGTCAGCACCTACCCGCAGTGGCAAGGGCGTGGGCGTCGTCATCCCGAACCTGCTGAACTGGCCCGACTCAGTGGTCGTGCTCGACATCAAAGGCGAGAACTACGACATCACGGCTGGCTTCCGCGCTGCGCACGGCCAGGCCGTCTATGCCTTTTCTCCGTTCGCCGAAGACGCACGCAGCCACCGCTGGAACCCGTTGACCGCTGTGCGGTCGAGCCCGCTGCACCGCGTCGGCGACCTGCTCACTATCGGACAGGTCTTCTTCCCGAACGATGGCAGTGGCACTTCGTCGGAGGCCTTCTTCAACGACCAGGCGCGCAACCTGTTCCTCGGCCTGGGCCTCGTGTTGCTTGAGTCGCCAGAGCTGCCCCGCACCATCGGCGAGATGCTGCGCCAGTCCTCGGGCAAGGGTCGCTCGCTCAAGGACCACCTGAGCGGCCTGATCACCCAGCGTCGCGAGCAAGCGTCATCCACAAACCCGCCTCTCTCTGACGAATGCACCGACGCGCTGCAGCGTCTGTTGTCGAACTCAGAGAACACGCTGTCCAGCGTGGTCGCCACCTTCAATGCACCGCTGACGATCTTTGCGGATGCGGTGGTCGATGCGACCACCAGCGCTGACGACTTCCGGCTCGAAGACGTGCGCCGCCGCCGCATGTCGGTCTACGTCCGCATCCCGCCCAACCGGCTCGCCAACGCCCGGCCGCTGCTGAACCTGTTCTTCTCGCAGCTCGTCAGCCTGAACACCCAGCATCTGCCCGAACAGGACCCGACGCTGAAAGTGCAATGCCTGCTGGTCAACGACGAATTCACAGCCATGGGCCGCGTGGGCGTCATTACGAACGCTGCTGCCTTCTTGGCCGGCTACAACCTGCGGCTGCTGACGGTGGTTCAGGCCATGTCGCAGCTAGACGCGGTCTACGGCGACAAGGAAGCCCGCACCTTCGCCACCAACCACGGCTTGCAGATTCTCTACGCGCCGCGCGAGCAGCGCGACGCCGACGAATACAGCGCCATGCTCGGCCACTTCACCGAGCGCGCGACCTCACGCGGGCACAGCCGGTCCATCAGCGGCCATGCAAGCAGCACCGTCAGCCGCAACGAGAGCGAGCAGCGCCGCGCGTTGCTGCTGCCGCAGGAGTTCAAGGAACTGGGCAGCGAGCGGCTGGTGGTGATCTTCGAGAACTGCAAGCCGATCCTCGGCGAGAAGATCCGCTACTACCGCGACAAGGCCTTCACCTCGCGCCTGCTGAAGGCGCCGATCGTTCCGCGCATGGACATGGACCTGCACCTGGCGCGCGTGCAGCAGCGCTGGCGCTACGCCGACGACGAACTGCCGGCAGGGCAGACGCTCAATCTGGACGCGTTGGCGCATGACACGCGCCTGCTACCGGACTCCTTCGAAGGTCCGCCGGACCGCATTGCCGACGAGTTGCTGGCCTTCTTCGACCTTGGCGCGACGGGCATACCAGGCATCGGTGGATCGATCGAGCCCCTCGCACCCGACGCCCAAACCTTGTCTTGAAACATCGGGAGATCTGCCATGCGCCACACCATTCCCCTGATCCCCTGGCTGCTCGCGCTCGCCTCCTGCAGCTCGCCGCCAATCCCGCCCACGGTCGACAAATCGCAGAAGCGGCCGGTCAACTCCCAGATGGCTGTCGAACTGCAGGTGTGCAAGAACGATTTACAGAACACGCGCTTGCTGGCCACCGAGACTGGCCGCACGGCAGAGACGACTGGCGCCACGCTGGCCAACTTGGCTGCGCGTCAGCAGATCCTCTCGATGCAGGGAGCGCCGGGTCAACAGCCCAAAGCCAACAGCGTCTACACCGTGCGCTTCGACTTCCGCAGCACGCGCGTTGCCATTCCCACGGATGTCGCCGCAACCCTGGTCGAAGACGCCAAGGCTTCGCCCCTGGTCATGTTGCGGGGGCGCACCGACGGCAACAGCGACGCACCCGCCGAAAGCCGCATCGCCCGAGACCGGGCCGCCGCCGTGCGCGACTACTTGGTGGCTGCAGGTGTGGACCCGGCCCGCATTCGCGCCACCTACCAACCGGCCGGCGACCAGGTCGCCGACAACGCGAGCGCCAGCGGGCGTGGCCTGAATCGGCGCGTCGAAATCGAGCTGTATCGCGCGCTGCCGGTCGCAGTAAGCACGCACCCCATTGCTCTGCCCTGAGCTTCCACCCAACCCACCATCGCGAGGTCGCCATGGATGCTGACAACTCCCCCGTCCGCCAAGCTGCACCCGCCCAGGGTGGCACCGTCGAGCCCGCCAACCGCGCGCCCGTGGCCATTGCACGGTTCCAGACCCCGGACCAGGCCGCCACCGAGCGCTACGAGATGCGCGATCCGTTCGCGGAGGTCACATACCGAGCGAGCAGCCTCCCGGAGATGTTGGCCAAGGCAGAACAACTGGGCAGCACGCGTTTCCTCGCAGTGGCCGAGGACGGCAAACGAACCACTGTGCAGAAGGTCGACGGCGAGTGGCAGAGAGGCCAGCAGCGCCCGGCGGCGCCCGAGCGCCCTCTGGACCCAGTTCCAGCGCGTGACGAAGTGCCTGAGAAGACCAACGTCGTCCCGATGCACGGCACCACCAACACACCTTCTCAACCCGAGCGCGCCGACGGCCAAGCCATCGCAAAGATCGACGCCCAGGCCGAACGCAGCGCCCTGGTTGCCCGTTTGGAATCCACGCTGAGTGACCGTTACATCATCAAGCGCGCGCCGGTGACCGTGGGCGACGTGACCATCGGCCGCACCGAGTACCGCTTCCGGGGCGACACCTCGCGCGTGGCCTTCACCGAGTCGACCTTCCGCCTGGCCACCGACACCAACAGCCCGTCGGTCGCCCGCTCAATGGTCGATGTGGCCGAAGCGCGCAACTGGAAGGCGCTGCGCGTGTCAGGCAACGAGGACTTCAAGCGCATGGTCTGGCTCGAAGCCTCGGTGCGCGGGGTGAAGACGTTGGGCTACGAACCGAACCCAGCCGACCTGGAAGTGCTCAAGCGCGAACGCGAGGCTCGATTGGTCAATCGCATCGAACCGGCCCGGGACTCCAGCAGCGCCACTGCGGCAGCGCCCGCCGAGAAGGCCTCCGCCCGTGGCAGCGGCGGCCGAAAGGCCGTGCTGGCCGCCATCGAGGCGGTGCTGGTCGCCAAGAAGGTGCCCGAGAAGCAGCGCACGGCCGTGATGGCAGCCGCCACCGAGAAGTTGGCCCAGCGCACCCGCGACGGTCAGGTGCCCAAAGTCAAGGTCTACGACAAGGCGGCGCCCTCACAACGGCCGGTCGTCGTGCCCACGCCCGAGCTGCAACGCTCACGCGAACGATCGGCCCCGACACCCGTGCGGTGAGGTCATGCCAATGGAAACGTCGGCTGATGGCATCACGGCCCCGGCCGTGGTCTACGAGATCGCAAGCCAGTGCTTCGAGATCGGGACACGCGGCTTCGCCGAGGCCATCGCTGACGCTCACGCAGCCCACCGCCGCCCTCGATGCATGTGCCTGGCCGATGGCGTGGAGATGTACGTGGCGCGCCTTGGCGAGGGCTACATCGTCAAGCGCATGCCGGACACGGGCAGGCACCATGCGCCCGACTGCCCCTCGTACGAGCCGCCTGCAGAGTCCTCCGGTTTGGGACAAGTCCTGGGATCAGCGATCTCCGAAGACCCGATCACGGGCGAAACGACCCTGAAGCTCGACTTCTCGATGTCGAAGATCTCGGGCCGCACTGCGCTGCCGACAGCCGGTGGGGACAGCGACAGCGTAGCCAGCAGCGGCACCAAGCTCTCGTTGCGCGGGCTGCTGCACTACCTGTGGGACCAGGCCGAGCTGACGCGCTGGCACCCCGCGTTTGCGGGCAGACGAACCTGGGGCACCGTGCGCAAACATCTGCTCCAAGCGGCTGAGAACAAGATCGCGCGGGGTGATTCGCTGCGCACGCGTCTCTACATCCCTGAGGTGTTTTCGGTCGATCAACGCGACGCCATCAACGCCAGGCGCGCGGCGCAGTGGTCACCAACCGTCGCTGCACCCGGCAAGCCGCAGCACCTGATGCTGATGATCGCCGAGGTGAAGGAGATCGTGCCGGCGCGCTACGGCTTCAAGGCCGTATTGAAGCATGTGCCCGACCAGGCTTTTGCGCTGGACGAGCAACTCTACCGCCGGCTCGGCCGGCGCTTCGAGCAGGCGCTGGCGCTTTGGGGTGCAGCCGATGACATTCACATGGTGGTGATCGCGACATTCAGCGTTGCGGCGGCAGGCATCCCGACCATCGTAGAGCTGTCGCTGATGCCGGTCACGCGGCACTGGCTTCCGGTCGAAGACGGCTACGAGAAGCAACTCATTGAGCGGCTCGTGGCTGATGGGCGGTCCTTCGTGAAGGGGCTTCGCTACAACCTGGGCGCGGAGGGCGCGTTGGCCAGCGTGACGTTAACCGACTGCGAAGGCACTGCACCGCAGCTCTTCATCCTTCACACGGTTATCAATGCCAGCGAGCGGCAACTGCAGGTGCGTGCCCCCTTGGCACCGGCTTGGTTTTGGCTTCCAGCGAGCGAAACGATGCCAGCGGTTCCGCCGCGGAAGCCATCAAAGCAACATTGGTAGCGGCGGACGCCGACCCTGCTACCGCTTCACTGCTGACCGAACTGCGCGCCAGCGCCCTTCCCAACCTGCGTCGCTTCGCGTGGATTGGTCGGCGCAATCTGACCAACCCTTCCCAGCCGGCAGAGGCAATCGTGAATCGCCTGGGGTCCAACTTCTGGGGGTCAGTTCAATCCCTGGGCGATTCAATCGTCACGGAGCCGGTCGGTTGACTGACGTGCCACACAATGGGCTTCATGCCAAACAACGCACAGACTTCGCAAGCTTGGGGCAAGTTAGATCGCAGTGCGCCACCCGGCGCAGTGCCGGAGAGATTGTCACTAATTGGGCACTGCTTGGACGTAGCTGCAGTTGTCGAGCGCATGTTGGCTTTGCCCACTTGGCGGAAACGGCTGGAGCGACTTGCGGGGAAGGCGCTCAGCGAAGTCGATACGGACCGTTGTGTTTTGCTGGCCTTCCTGCATGACGTCGGTAAAGCAGGTGTTGGATTTCAGGCCAAGGCTTGGGATGAGCCAAGTCAGGCAGATTGGCGTCGCGCGCACCACTGTGGCAGGGAGCAGCAGGGTCACACCAGGGTTGTAGCCCCTCTGCTGGGTAGAGCGCCGGAGTACGCGGAACTTCAACTGGCGCTGGGTGTCGACGACATCCGTCGGTGGGGTGGAGCACTCGATGTGGAGCAACATGCGGTCATCGAGCTGTGGCTAGCGGCAATTTCTCACCACGGTGAACCCATCGCTTTCGACAGTGACATGCAGACGAGGGCATCGGCGCCGCATCCGACTTGGACATCTGCGGCACGCTCGTACAGCTCGTTGCAAACACTGAGCGAATTGAGAGAGACCGCCATGGCCATTTGGCCACGTGCGTTTGCTCCGGACACGCCGAGCCTTCGCCCAACGCAGGCTTTCATTCATGCTTTTGCCGGCTTGGTGTCGCTGGCCGACTGGATTGGATCCGACACCCGACATTTCCCATTTGATCTGGGCGCGCAGGATGCCGACCGTTGGCCACGCTCTGCAGAGGCCGCCTGTAGCGCTCTGCGGGCCTTGCGCATTGACATTGAAGACATCAGGGCCGACCTTCGCCAACGCTCACCGAACTTTCATCAGGTCTTCGGCTTTGAGCCCACTCCCGTGCAAGAAGCTGCCGCAGACTCGCCTTTAGTCAGCC
>CALRVU010000015.1:0-17271 GCA_943371685.1 Bordetella parapertussis
AAAGCACAACTACCTGTTTCTTGCCAACCCGCAGACAGGCAGCAAAGCCATTGCCAAGACGCTGCTGGAACAACTGGACGGGCAGCAGATCCCGGCAAAGGACATCAAGCGCGATGGCAAGGTGGTCGTGGACAAGCATCACACCACGATCAAGAAGCTCATCAAGTTCGAGTTGTTGACCGAGGACCAGGTCCAGCGGGCCTTCAAGTTCTGTGGTGTCCGAAATCCCTTCGACATGCTGGTCAGCCGGTACTTCAAGTTGCGCGGCCGGTTTTCCGACTCCGGCGCCAAAGCCGGCTTCATTCAGCGCAATCCCCATCGCCGCGAAGCACAGGAGTTGGCCAGCACGCTGGAGTTCCCGGAGTGGCTGGCCCAAGCGCATCGCGAGTTCATTGCCAATGATCGACCCGTGATGGGCCCCATGATGTTTCTGGAGCGAGTCGACCTGGTCATTCGCTTCGAGTCACTCGCTGAAGGCTTCAAGGAGGCTCTGCAGCACATCGGGACCAGCGATCAGATTCAACTGCCAGCCCACAACGTGACCACCGAGCGGATGGATGGCGAGAAGAAGCGGGATTTCCGGGACTTCTACGATCCAGCCAGCATCGCGCTGGTGAACAAACTCTACGGACCGCTGATCGAGCGTTTCGGCTACACCTGCGACCGCTCATAACCGGTTCGAGATTTCATGCGCATCTGCTACCTCCACATCGGCATGCCCAAGACGGGCACCATGTCCATTCAAGCGTCGCTGGGCAAGGCGCCCAGCTTGCCAGGCATCAAGTACCTGATGCTCGCCAAGCAGACGAATTGCAGCGCCGCCCTGATGGAGATCTATGCCGGTGAGATTCCTCAGCGCGAGCGGGCCAAGCGGGCCCTCTGGACCGCGGATGAGCACGCCGCACGCAAAGCGCAATTGCTCAAGCAACTGCGCAACGGCTTCAGCGGTGATTTCGACCGCTTCGTGCTTTCGGGGGAGCAACTGCACAACCTGACGCTCGAACAGCTGACCGCGCTGCAAAAGGAGCTGGCCAGCCATGTGGATGAAGTGCGGGTGCTGGCCTATGTGAGAGAAGCCGCCAGCTGGATGGAAAGTGCATTTCAGCAGCGGGTCAAGACGGGCGATGTCGCGGATTTCAACAATCTGCGCCGTGTTCTGCCCGAGTACCGATCAAAGCTGGAGCGGTTCGACAAGGCGTTCGGGCGAGACAAGGTCACGCTCTGGAAGTTCGAACCCGCGACCTTTGTCGGAAAAGATGTGGTTCTGGATTTCTGTTCCAAGCTGGGTTTTGAGTTCGATCCGGGCCAGATCGTGCTGGACAACGAAGGCGTTTCGAGAGACGGCGTGGGCCTGCTCTACCTGTACCGCCACTACGCCAAGCCTGCCAAGATGACGGCACAGGACAAGCAGGATGTGCGGTTGCTGATGCGTCAGATGGGCAGCTTGTCGGGCGACAAGATGCGCATCGCGCCACAAGTGCTGAATCCGTACTTGTCTGAGATCGCCGCCGACATGGCCTGGATGGAAGGTCGGCTTGGACATACCGTGTCCACGCCGCCGGCGGCCCGCCCCGGCGCCATCGAGACTGAGGCGGAGCTGCTCACGCCGACACCCCAGGCCGTGAAATGGCTGGGTGTGCAGTTGGGCCGGACGCTCGTGCCAGAGGGCACTTCCGCGAGCGCAGAGCAGGTCGCGGCATGGATGGATGAGTGGCTGAAGCAGCTCAGGCAATCCCTGAAGGCACCGGCCGCAAAAACTGCGACCTGAGCCCTCGCGCGATTTCGGAGCCCTCAGGACGGGAGTGCGGCCCGCAGCCAACCGGAAAGCCGGTCCAGCTGCCCTTGGTACTCGTTGTCCAACGCGTCCCGTGAGCTGGACGCCAGCTCCGTCAAGCGATGCAATTCACTGTCCGGTCGGGAAGCGAACTCGCCGAGCAGATACTGCACCATCGCTTCCGGGGTCTCGAAGATCGGCTGCGTCCAGAGATGCTGCAGGCCTTGGGCACCGGACGGCGTCGTCAACACCGGCTTGCCAAAGCACAAAGGCTCCACGGTCTTGATCTTCAAGCCCGTGCCTCCCACCATGGGGTTGATGGCAAGGTCGATGCTGTCATAGAACGTATGCAGCTCCTTGACGAAGCCGAGCGTGACCAGCCCAGGAATCTCGCGCACGTACCTGCAGATGCCGCCGGCCACCACGATCTGGAAGGGCAGCACTGAACTCTCTTGCCGCAATGCGCTGACAAAGGCCTGCATGCTGCGAACGTTCCAGTCATTGCCGCTGCCCAGATAGCCGAGCACGGGGCGACTGCGCCCGGATCGCAACTCAAAGGGTCGCACCCGGGGCTCGACATAGGGCAGGTAGAGGATGTTGCGATGGCCACGGGCCACCATTTCCTGCGCCTCTTCACGCTGGATGGCAAGCACCGCATCGGCCATCCGGAAAGCGCGATCCTCTTCGGAAAGGGTCGTGCTGAACCAGTTGGGCGCCATGCCGGCAGCGCGGTACTTGTTGCTGCGCTCAGCAAAGATGTCGTGGCTGTCGAGCACCTTGAGCACTTCGGGGCCGAACTGGGCCAGCAAAGGCGAATACCAGATGTAGTTGATGTGGACGATCCGATAGTCCCGCAACCGATGCATCTCCCCCGCTACCGCTTCGATGGCGGGATCGTACCAATCGGAGATGTGGCAGACGTGACCCGCGCGGATGCGCTTGGACGCACGCGATCGCACGACACGAACCAGACCGAACCGACCTTCAGCCGCATGCACCAGTGAAAGATCAACACCCTCATCGTTGTGGTACAGGAGATCGACTTCGAAGCCCAGGCGTTCATATTGCGCGACGAGCTGCATGATGCGTCGCGCGTTGCCTTGGTCCGCAGGGAACAGACGATTGAATGTGACCAGGAGAACTCGGGGTTTCATGCAAGCTCCGAGGTGAATTCGGCAGCACCGATCTCACAGAAATCGTCGGACGGCACCGCCGCGCGTGGCAGCGAGAGGTGCATCAAGGCATCGCGCCCCGGCGCCAGGGGCGGCGATTGGAAGGTCACAAAGGCCCCCATTTCAGCGTAATGGACAGTCGCAGGCCGGACCTGCTGGTCTCCCAGGGCGACGATCATGTCATCCACGCGAGCCCGGACGTTGCGCAACAGGAACTTCGCACCGGTGCACCCACTCCAGGGCAGCAGCACGGCGGCCATGCCTCGGGGGCTGAACAGCGCCTTGTCACGCAACAGGATATGGTGTCGCATGGCATCCGAGGTCGTCGCCACGCATCGCACCGCCGGCAAGCGCAGGCGCAGGCGCAGGCTGTCAAATCCCATGCTGGTATCCAGATGCACATCGGTCAGCCGATCCAGCGCGGAACAGAGTCGCTGCCCGAGGGCTGCGTTGAACGCGGTGATCACCATGCCAGCATCCCTCAGGACGCGCAGGAATGCGGGGCTGACATCGATGCGCCATCCCTCAGGAGTGGGCAAGCTGATCAATTGCTGGCACAGCGGTGCCAAGGCTGGATCGGTCCAGCCCGGCGAGTCGCTTGCCCCATGCAACACCCAGAACTCTTCCGGGCCGACGACGTCCGCCATCAACACCGCGGGCAGAGGCTCGGCGACCGGCATGGCCAGGACCTTGAGTGCGGCACGATCGAGCCAGCTTTGGAGCTGCTCAGGTGCGGCGCTCAAGTCGACATGAGTGCGCACGGCGGGATGCTGATGCGGGATGAACGTGAAGTCGGCCGCCAGCATGGGTCGAGGATGCAGCCAGACCACGGTCGCCAGTTGGTCGAGCACCGGCATGGCGCGCTGGGCTTCATGGAATGCGATGACCAGCCCCCTGCCCCTCGCCTGGATGAACCATGCGCAGAGAAGATCGACCCAGGGCTCTATGCTGGCGCTCATGAGCGACCCTCCCAAGCGTGATCCAACCACTGGCGCAAGGCCGGATAGAGCGCTGCGGGTGACAAGGCCTGCAAGCGCGTCGCCTCGCTCAGTTGCCGCTCGCTTCGCTCCGAGGGCGGATCGGCCAGCCAAGCCTGGTGGGCTTCGCGGATGCCTTGCGCCAGGGCAGGCACAGCCGCAGCACCGACGGGCACATGATTGACCTGCGGTGACTGGAACTCGGGATAGGCGCCAATGTTGACGGACAGGACGCGACCACCGCCCATGGCGGCACGAGGCAAGATCCCGGAGGACTCTCCGTAGGTGGGATAGCGAAGCACAAAGGATAGATCGGCTCGCTGCAAAAGGGCGTCCAGTTCGTCGGCCTCCAGATATCCAGTCACGGTGGGGCGCCCCTGGGGGTGGGGCCAAAGCTGTGCCAGCCGATGACTGACCGGATACTCGTCGGCGCGCTCTTCACCCGCAAACAAGAGCTTCAGCCCAGGGCACTCGGCCTGCACCTGATGGCAGGCGGCCATGACCTCATAGAGCATCTTGTTGCCCGTCAGGAATCCGGGGACGAGCAGCAGAAAGTCGGAAGGCTCGACGTCAAATCGGTCCAACACCTCTGCCACGACATCCGGCGCCTGCGGCTTCACCTCCAGAACAAAGTGGGGGATGCGCACAAACGCTGCAGCACCGGGACGGCCCACGGGAACCCCCTCCGTGGCGCCGCGCAAGCGCTGCTCGGCATAGCGGGTGTGCACCATCAAGCCGCGCGCCGACCGCGCGATGCGCTTGAGCATCAAGCACTCCTGATAGAGCTCCCCCGGCGTGCGCCCCAAGCTTCCATCCCGGTTCAGGAAGTCTTCAGGCACACCGTAGCCGTCCTCGACCAACCAGCTCCCGAGCATGCTGTTGGCGCGAGCTCGCTGAGCGGCCAACTGGTGCAGGAAGAACAAGGAAATGTCGTGGACGATCACCGCGCCTGGAAAGCGATGCAGGTAATCAAGCTCGTAGGTGCAGTCCGCGTTGTTGCCGAGGTTGTAGAACGTCTGGGCATCAGGCTCGGGTTGCCGGGCGAGGAACTCGGACTCATCGATCACCTGCACTCCCGGCAGGCTGGCCAGCGCAGAGCGCGCGGCATCTCGCATCCCGGATTCCGCGACCAGAAACAGCTCGAAATCCAACGCCAGAAACGGCAGATATTCCGCCAGGTAATCAGCCAAGCCGTTGCGTTGCGGTGGCAGTGGCGAAAACAGATAGAGCTTGCGACGCAAGCGGCCTTGCGAAATCGCCATGGCAATCAAACCGGCTTCACACGGGCGAGGTCCACCGTGTCTGCGGCCTCTGCCAAAGCCAGCGCCACTGCAGCGCGGGTCTCCTGTTCGAAGCAAGTGCGCTGCAAAGTCAGCATCTCTGAACACACGCCGACCACCTCACTCTTGAGCTGAGCCAGACGTGCCGGCAATGCCTCAGTGTTCTGCGTCAGCACGAGATGCTTGAGAAACTCCACTTGAGCTTCCAGCGCTTCCAAACGCCGGTCTGCATCGACGGCCTCTGCTTGTCCCAGTTGGATCGGGTAAGCCGTCAGCGGCTGACCGGCCGCATCGAGGATTTGCAGCAGGTTGGGTCCGGCAAGCAATCGATCGACTCGAATCGGGACCTGGAAGTGATGCACCTGGCCGTCTGCCGAAGTCTCGAACAGCGGCAGTGGCTCGGCCTCAGCCTCGTTGAGTCGCACCCGCAGCACTGGGCGCAACTGCGCGCCGTGGCGACTGCGCACGACGCCATGCACCTGGCCTGCACGTACGCCACGGAACTCGATGTCGAACAGCAAGTCGGTGGGCACCCCATCGGTCAGGTGCAACAACTCGCCCAGTCCCTGCAGCAGCTGCTCGAACACCACGGAGCCTGTGGCGCTCTGCACCGTCAATCGCACGGTGGGGCTCTGGAGCTGCTGGGGCAGCAGACCGCCCTGGGGAATCCGGAACTCGAACGCCGAGAACTCGCGCGAAGGCAGCGCCAGACCCGAGAGGTCGCGGGCAAAGTCGAACACCGACAAATTGGCCACAGCCGACGCCACCTGGCGGTCATCGACATGCAGATGCACCACGTCGTACACATTGCCTTCGGTCTGCGGAACCGAGAAACCGATGATGCGCCCGCGGGCCCAGTCGATGCGGGCTTCGGCCGTTCGCAACACCGGCACAGACTGAGACGTCGTCAGGCTGCTGGTCTTGAGTCGCCCGCTCATGGCATGGCCTCGAACACGCTGTCAGCCCGGTCCGTTGTTTCGACATCCGGCTCGACGTCCACCTCGACTCTAAGTCGACGCAGCGCCAATGATCCCCGCGCAGGGGGATTGAACACCAGATGGATGTCGAATGCGAGGATCGCCCCTGGCTCGAAATACTCCAGGTCGACTTGGGTCGAATTGAGCTGATTGAGCTTCAGGTCAACGCGCCGCTCCGAGGGCTGCTCAGCGGTGCGCCAATGCAGTCGGACCTGGGCCGCGCAGGACGGGTTCCCGCTCAATTCAGCCACGAGGTTCAACTTGGCGCGCCCCTTGGGCAAGCCTGCGAGCACGGACCGCGCGTCAAACACGACCGACATCCATTCGCCGTCGAACTCCGAGAAGTTGAAGACCATGGCAAAGCTGGCATCCGCTTGACGGATGGCTGGCTGCTGCAACACCTGGAGCATGGCGTTGCGTCCGTCGGTGTAGAAGGCCGCATCCGCCCCCAGTGCTTGACCTGAGACCGGGCTGACCACCACAGGCTGAGCCTCCGCGACCTGCAGCCACATCGGCGAGTAGCCGGCGTTGACTGTGGCTCGCGCGCCCAGGGCAGCACCGAACTCACGCCCGGCGACGATGGAACAGATCTGCTCGACCGTCTGGTTCATCTTGTCTTGCAGGGCGCGCAGCTCCACAGTCAACTCTTTGGCACGCGCCAGTTGCCGCGGATCGATGGGATTCGACATTTCAACCTCGGGAAATGAACTCTGAATGCTTCGCTGTGGTCTCACGGCGAGCCGTTTATGATCATAAGCCGGCGAACGGGTCAGATCATGGCCCGTGAGCATCGCGGACACGAATACCTCACAGAGAAAGCTGGCATGGGAATCAAGGAGCTTGCGAAGCTGGTAGTGGATTCATACCTTGGCGTGCCCGCCGTGCGGGCGCGCTGGATGCGTCGCACGACACTGGACGCCCTGCGCAAGGACCTGGACAGCATCGCCGCCGCGTTCCTTGAGCAGAGCCTTCGGGGCCGCGTCCAGGTGGCCCGCAAACCTGATGCGAAGGACCCGGCGGGAGCGCCCCTTCGACGGCTTGCGGTGCAGCGCTCTTCAGCCAAGCCAGCAGCCCTCGCCAAGCGTCTCGAACTTGGAAATGCCGAATGAAGAAGAAAACGAACATGTCGGAAACTGACACCCATCCAGGCTCCAAGCCGTTCTTCATCCTGGGATGCGTGCGCTCTGGCACGACCATGCTGCGGAACATCCTCCGCAAGCACCCCCACCTCGCCTGCCCCGAAGAGACGCATTTCTTCCGCTGGGCTGAGCCCTTCCGCGGACCGGTCTACAGCCAGATCGTGAGCTCGAACGTCACGCTCAAGAAGCATCGTCAGATGGATGGCGTGAGCGATACCGAGTTCGCAGCGTTGCTGGCAGGATCGACCAGCCGCGGCGACCTGTGTCGGCAGTACATGGCGCTGTACATGCGCAAGGCCAAACCCAGTGCGACTCGCTGGTTCGACAAGTCTCCTCAGAATGCCTACGGTGTGGGCATCCTGGCCAACGAGTTTCCGGGCGGCAAGTTCGTGCACATCGTGCGGAACCCGGTGAACGTCGTCGCCAGCCTGCGCATAGGCAAGGTGATGAAAGTTGAAGATCTGGTCGGCGCCTGCAGCTATTGGAATGAAGCAGAAGCCAATCTGGCTTTGCTCAAGCGCGCCTACCCCGCCAGGGTGCTTGAGCTCAGCTACGAGGACTTCACCGCCGACCCGGGCACAGGCATCCAGAAGGTGCTTGAGTTCGTGGGAGAACCTTACGATGCCAGCTGGTTTTCGGATGTGGTCACCCAAGAGGTCAGCCACGACAAATCCGGGGTGCTGAGCGCCGATGAAATGCGTCAGGTCCGTCACATCTGCCGTGCGGGGCGACTCCGTCACGGCTATGCCGACCCGGCCGACGAAGACGATCGGCTGGCTCTGGAGGCGGTCGCCCGCAGGGAACGCAAGGCTGTCAAGGCCAAGCTGGCACGACAGGCCCTGGCCATGCCGGGCAAATCCAGAGCAGTGAGTCCGTCCGGCAAGCCCAGAGTCAAGGCCAAGCCCGCGCCGACTTGAGGTGCACCATGGCACAGACGGGAACACCTTTTGATACCGATCATTGGAGGACCCTGTCGGCGCCGTGCGTGTTCTCGCGTTGAGCAGGCAGTTCAACGGAGATGCGAATGACGAATGCTTTGTCAGCGGCCGTAGCCGCCCACCGGTTCGGGTTGGGCGAGGCTGATCTGGCTCTCATCAAGCCAGACCCGAAGTCCTGGCTGCGCGCCCAGATCGGTCCGGCCGACCCGCAGGTCGGAGAGGGCCTGGCCAGCGCACTGGAGGCCACTTTCGCTCGGCCCGAAGTCAGCCTGCGCGCTGCACGCAAAGGGGCGGAACCCGCCAGCGCGGCCGAGTTTTCCCGACGCATCCAGGCGCGTTCAGCCATGCACCGGGAAGGATCTGGGCGCGCTTCAGAAGCCGCCGACAAGCAGCGAATGCAAGAGCGCGAGCCTGTGCTCGACATCGCCGCACAAGACCTGCACGCCCGGCTCTTGACGGCCACCCTCACGCGTCGACCTTTTGCAGAGCGCCTCGCATTGTTCTGGGGCAATCACTTCACGGTCGCGGGCATTTCAGTCAAGGCGCGCGGATTGATCGGTGCCTTCGAGCGCGAAGCCATCCGTCCTCACATCGCGGGCTCGTTCGAGACACTCCTGAAGGCCTCGACCCGGCATCCTGCGATGTTGCGCTACCTGGACAACCAGCAGTCGATCGGCCCGAACTCGCCGGCAGCGGTCCGCAAAGGAGGCGCTGGCGGCGCCGCTCGCTCGGGCCTGAACGAAAACCTGGCGCGTGAGGTTCTGGAACTGCATACCCTGGGCGCAGAAAGCAGCCGCACGCCCGGTGCGGTCGGCACTGGCTACCTCCAGACTGACGTCACACAGTTCGCCAGAGTGCTGACTGGCTGGATTGCCAATGACAGCCCCGACGCGAGCGAGGCTTCCACGTTCGACCCGCGACGACATGAGCCAGGCAGCAAGCAGCTGCTGGGCAAGACCTATCCAGAGGGGCCGCAAGCGCTGGACATGGTCTTGCGGGACTTGGCCTTGCATCCAGCGACTGCGCGCTTCCTGGCCACCAAGTTGGCGAGGCACTTCGTGGCAGACGATCCGCCGAAGCGTTTGGTGGAGACACTGGCCGCGACCTACTTGCAAAACAAGGGCGAACTGATCCCGGTGTATCAGGCCCTTCTGGACGCGCCCGAATCCTGGGAAGTCGATGCAGCCAAGCTCAAGACTCCGGAGGAATTTGCCATCTCGAGCGCGCGCATCCTCAGGCTCGACCAGCGCTGGCTCCAAGCAGCGCGGGACGGCGGCGTCAACGTCATGGGACAGGCGCTGCAGCGCGCCCCCTCACCCGCAGGATGGCCTGACCGAGCCGTCGACTGGCTGGGGCCTGAGGCTGTCTGGAAACGGATCGAGTGGACGGCCCGACTGATCGCCCGATTCGGCAGTGGGGTGGACGCTCGAGCGTTGGCCAAGGCCAGCCTGGGCAACAGGCTGTCAGAAGAGACCGCTCGACAAATCGAGCGGGCTGCCGACGGCGAGCAGGCCCTTGCGCTGCTCCTGCTGTCCCCCGAGTTCCAACGCCGCTGAGCAGGAGTCGCCAACATGAATTCATCAGATCTCTCCAGACGCTCATTCCTCCGGGCGGGCTCCGCCGCCATGGTTGCAGGCACCTGGTCCACACTGACCTGGTCCGGCAGTTCGGGCGGCGCTGCCGAGCGCATGGTCTTGGTCATTCTGCGCGGCGGGCTGGATGGCCTCTATGCCGTGCCAGCGGTTGGAGACCCGGACTTTGCAACTGCCCGGGGCACTCTGGCCCAGTACGCCAGCCCGACTTTGCCGCTCCAAGGTATCTTCGCCCTGCACCCGGCATTGACCCGGTTGCATGACATGTACGGCAAGGGTGAAGCTTGCATCGTTCATGCCGTAGGTCTTCCCTATCACGAGCGATCCCACTTCGACGCGCAACAGGTTCTCGAGTCAGGTGGTGCTAAGCCCTACGAACTCAAGGACGGCTGGCTGGGACGGGCAATCGCCAGCCGTGCCCAGAAAGGCATGGCCATCAATACTGCCGTGCCGCTGGTCCTGCGGGGATCGCGTGAGGTGGACACCTGGGCACCCTCGCGCTTGCCAGACCCTTCCAGCGATTTGCTCCAGCGGGTCGAACGGATGTACGAGCGGGATCCTGCGCTGTCGGCCGCGTTGCAGCGCGCCCGTCAACTTCGTGAAGACCCGGCCATGACCGATGCAGGTGGCACCATGCAAGGCGTGAACGGCTTTGTCGCCCTGTGTCATCAGACCGCTGAATTCTTGAGACAGCCCAAAGGACCGCAAGTCGCGGTGCTCGAACTCGGCGGCTGGGACAGCCACGCCGATCAGGCGAATCCGTCGGGAAAGATCAGCGAGAACTTGCGGCAGCTCGATGCAGGCCTGGCCACCCTGCGCACCCGCTTGAGCGCGCCCGATGCCGAGGGCGCCTGGCAGCGAACCGTGGTGGTAGTCGCCACCGAGTTCGGGCGCACCGTCGAGATGAACGGCACACGAGGCACCGATCACGGCAACGGTGGCGCAGCGTTCGTCCTGGGGGGCAACGTGAAGGGTGGCAGAGTCATCGCTGACTGGCCTGGCCTGGCCAAGTCTCAGCGCTTTGAAGGTCGCGACCTCAAGACCACCACTGATCTGCGGTCAGTGTTCAAGGGGATTCTGGAAGACCACCTGAAGGCAACAAGCGGACAAGCGCCTGTGGCCATCTTCCCTGACAGCGCGGCAGCCCCTTCCATTCGCTTGATGCGCACGTAGTGCGTCATTCCGAGTCTGGCCCGCCGCCCCAAGGCAAGCCCGACCTCTTGCAACCGAGGCTCCGCAGGTCCAGGCAAGGCTAGACGCGTCGAGCGCTGCCACCGATCCCGAACGTGAAGCATCAGACAACGCGCCGAAGGTTTCGGTACGGTCCGACGAAACCCCCGCTTGTCCGACAAGTTCGTCAACACGCCATCGGCGATGTGCCCCGCATGCAAGAGCACTCGAGGCGCTTGATGCACACTCAAATCCGAGCACGACGCCATACCGACCGGCGAGCATCAACACCCATCGTCCCCGATTGCGCCATCAGACAACTTGCTTTCGCGAGATGTGAAGGAGTCGCGCGGACTCTCAGAGCCGAGTTCGAATGAACTTGACTCGACCTGGGGGCGAGGAGTGAGAATGACCCTCGCCAAAGGTGCCTGCGTGCCCCAGGCAGCTCCAACGACCCACCGAGAGACCATGAAGCCCATCCTGATTTGGCAAAGCGCTGACGCCCCTCCAATCGAAAATTGGCTACCAGCACTGATACCGGACGGAGCCACCTGCATCGCGCCATGGGGCCCCAACCAGTCTGGCGCTCCCTTGCTGGAATTGGGTACAAGGTTGGGTAAACGCAAAGAACTGGTTACGGCGCTGCAGAGCTTCGTCCGTCAAGCAGAGCAGAACCAACAGGTGCTCCGAATTCCCATCGAAATCGGGACCGAGTTCTTTCATGCCTGCCTGCTGGAGGTCACGGCGCAACTCGGTGGTCATCAGGTTATGGCATGCTGGAACACGGCAAGCGCACGGCTGACCGCATGGGATGCGAAAAACCGCCAACCAGGAAATCTGGCGATTGCGGGAGAACAGATCAACCAAATGCTGCGTCGGGATGGCAAACAGATCCTCCGGTATGCAAGGGTGCTGCAAAGCCTGATTCTCATCGGGGCCAGTCATGAATGCCTGCACTGGGAGAAAACACCAGCAAACACAGCTGAAACGCCTGCCTCCCAAAGCAACGGAGACCGGACACTGGCGCTTGAGAAGGAATGGCTCACCAACAGCGATCAGAGACGTGGCTTCTTGAAGCCGGTGATTCAAAGTTTTGCGGCGCCTGCAGGGGTCGTTCGATTCACACAACTGGACGAACTTCCCAGGCTCCTGCACGAGGGTGATCTGTGCGGCATATCCGGCGCCGTTGTTGCAGGAATTGATCTCGCCGCCCAAGAAGCCTGTCGATTGATCTTGCGACAAGGCGAACACCGGCAAAGGTTGTCGTGGGGTCAGCCTTCAGCCACCCTCAAGACAAAGTTCCCGGGAATCCCGAGCGCCGGAAACTCCAGATTCAAGCAGACGACAACCCCTGCCCTGGTCAAAAGTCCCGCCCGCGTGATCGTGCGCATGCCGCCCGATGATCGGATGCACAGAGCGCTTGAACTGAAATTTGAACCTTTGGACCGGGCTCAGATCGTCGGCATCTATCTGGCGCGATGGGGGATCGGCTATCAACCCATACCCAAAGTAGCTTGCACTTCATTGAAGGAAGCATTCTTTGAACTGATCGCTGGTAGAAAATTTGACTCAGCCGACACAACTCTGGGTGCTGCGCATGTACATCGATACTTTGATCTGCGAAAGCAGGATATCAGCCATGCCGACTGGAAGTTCATGGTTGTCAGAGATCCTGTCAAGCGCTTCATCTCCGGCTTCGCCAACCGCGTCATCCACCACAAAGAACTGTCAGAAGACTATGTAACGAGGCATGCGCAAGCGTTGAAACTCGATCTTGCCAATTTCAAGTTCGACCCAACGATGGATGAGTTCATCGAGAACTTCGATGCCTACCGCAAGGTCCCCACCATCGACCATCACTTTGCACCGATCGCCGACTTTACCGCGCCACTGGACAGCTACGATCGCGTCTACTCATTCGAAGAGCTTCCGACACTTTGTGACGATCTGACTCAGAGAATTGGACAAAAATTCTCGATCCCGCACACGCAGCGTGGCGGTCCGAAGCTTTCCGCATCAAGCCTCTCGAAGTCGTCGCAACGAAGACTGCTGGAACTCTACGCTGAAGACTACAAGATTCTCGATCGGTTCTATGAGAAGCCTGCTGTTGTCTGATCAAGCGGTCCATGGCCCGGATCCAGCGGGACCATTCTTCATTCTTGGATGTGTCAGGTCCGGAACCACGTTGCTCAGAAATCTGCTTCGATTGCACCCCAATCTCGCGTGCCCCGAAGAAACACATTTCTTCCGGTGGCCGGATCCTTTCGGAAGTGAGGCATACGCACGGGCACTCAAGAACAACGAACTGCTGAAGCAGCATCGACAGATGGATGGAATCGCTGAAGAAGAATTTGAAAAACTACTCGCCACCTGTGATTCCAAGAAGTCCTTCTGCGACCGCTACATGCGCTTGTACATCGCACGCAATAAACCTTCGGCAAATCGCTGGTTCGACAAGACGCCACAGAATGTGTACGGCGCAGCGCTGATCGCAAGCAGCCTGCCTGAGGCAAAGTTCGTTCACATCGTTCGCAACCCGATCGATGTGGTGGCCAGCCTGCGACTCGGACGCATCCTCAAAATGGAGCGCCTGGTGGGCGCCTGCAACTACTGGATCGAATCAACTGAAATCATCAACACGATCCGCAACGCCGCTCCCAAAAGAGTACATGAACTTCGATACGAAGATCTGATACAAAACCCAGAGAATGCACTTGAAGATCTACTTCAATTTCTGGGGGAAGAATTCAACCCCGCACACTTCACTTCAATTCCACTGATTGACACCAAACAATCGGGCAGAGAAATATTGAACGAGGAAGACACTCGAAGAATTAAACTTCGATGCAGCGAAGGAATGCGCAAGTACGGCTACTTGTCGGCCAAGGCCTGAAATCAAAACGTCACCGTGGCGTCAGACTTCACAGCCTTTCCGTAGGACTCGATCGTCGCCATATCGACACGAAGGCGCCACTCGGAGTTCAGATGGGGTCGCATTTTGGACTGCGCGTTTGAGATGATGGCCTCGCATAGATGCTGATCACGAGCCAACCGTGTGATGGCGCTTTCGATGCTGCTCAACGTCGGTTCAACAGGGACGTAGTGCACCCAGGGCTCCAGACCGGCTTCGAGCGCAGTCTCCCATTCCGTCTCGACCTTCAGAACAACGCTGTTTGACATCAAAGCCCAGTAGAGCCCGCTCCCGATATCGTTGCCTGGCACGACCAAGATGTACTTGTAAGCGAGCTGCGCAGCCAGATTCAGTTTTGGCTTGGTATGGGGAAGTATCAAACTTCCAAGCGCACTGGAGGCGTCGCAAGCGGCCCGCTCCTGCTGCGTCAATGTCAGACCAACATTTGCCCAACCCACTTCGGCAAGTTCGGCACAGATCGTCCAGCGGGGCATGCTGCGGAGTTGCGCCATCACGATGGGATCATCGAATGAAAACGCGCCTGAGAAAACCTCCTCCGCCCATAGCCAGTTTCTGGGCGTAGAGCCGACGGCAGTGCCGCAGTAACGCCCGCGCCAGACCACAGCGTCCTTCTTCTCGCTGAAGGGTCGGTCGGGCAAGCTCAAGGGTAAGTTTGCCCCCCCAATGCCACTGTAAACCGGATCGACAGGGAACAGCACCACCTGATCGCGCTGAAACCTCCGCCGGACAAACTGCAGCACCGGCACGTTGATTCCAACGCTTGAGTCCAAATAGTCAACACCAGCCGCGTCACACCAGTTCATTACAAAATGTCCGGAACATGAGGATTCCAGACTCATGTTTGCAAAAAGTACTGGGCGATTCCTCAAAGCACGCCCACGACCCGGCAAATATTCAAACCGTTGCGAAACCTCGTCGAAGAAGCATCTTTGACTGAATCCATTGACTCCCGAAAACCGGCGATAGGCTGAATCCAGAACTGCCATGCGTGGAACTTTCGAGCATGCCTGGTAGCTCTTGGAATTCAAAATATACTGCGCACCACGCACAGCACCAAGTCTGTAGTCGAGTTGCTCTTCCAACCATTCTTCCCAGCGGGCATTGCCTTGCTTTGCATCAATCACTGCTGGCCTTCGCAATAACCATAGGTTTGCATGCCATGCTCACACAGCCTCCGCACGTCCATTTTTTCTGAGTCGGAAAGCACACCAGAATTCAGATGATCACTCACAGCAAACTGGAAATTCGACATCCATTCCAGGCCCTGCGATTCCCCGATGAATTCGAGCAACCTCCCTAGCTCTTTCTCTGGCTGATCCATCAAGTCTTCATACCTGAGTTCATGGACACGCCCCGGATGAGCACGCTTGAGTCCACGCATCAGTTGAACTGATTCGTTCCAGTAGTTGATGCCAGCCAAGTGCCACCCTACTTTGATGACCTTCCCCAATCGCAGGCTGGAGACGACATTCAGAGGATTGCGGACAATATGAACAAATTGAGCCGACGGCATCGACTCAGCCGCCAAGAGTGCTCCGTAGATATTCTGGGGAGACTTGTCAAACCACCTTGTGGCACCAGGCTTTCTCAGCGCGATGTATTTCGCCATGTATCGATGATACAGATCAGCTTTGGACTGACTCGCCCAGAACAGGTCACTGAAATCTGCTTCAGAAATTCCGTCGATCGCGCGATGATGCTTCAGTACCGGATTATCGATGATCTGGTGAGCAAATCCCTCCGTTCCAAACGGATCGCCCCAGCGCAAGAAGTGTGTCTCCTCGGGGCATGCAAGGTTGGGGTGATTTCTGAGCAGATCGCGGAGCATGGTCGTGCCCGACCGTACGCAACCGATCATGAAGAAGGGTGTGTGGAGCTGGTTGAGACCTTGTTCTACGGCCATCGTCTTTCAGAACCTTCAAACTACCTGGTTGTCATGATGGAGCGCCCCAGTCGAGATCAAGATGTTCGGACCCGAGTTACAAACAACTCCTCGAAGGAAGCGCTTGTTGCATATCGCTCCGATACCGAATCCGATCGCAACTCTGCGCTACTCTCACGCACCAGGTGCAGATACTTTCGATACTCCTCAGCACCATTGAAATGCTGCTTCCTCGATATCTCGTCCTGCACCTTCTTCTTAAAGCTGGCATGGTATTTGAAGTGTGCAAAAACGACTGGATTCGGGTCTATCTCTACGTTACTGACATAATGTAGACCTTCGGAAAGGCGCAACCAAGGCATGTACCGAAGGATTGCGACCTTTTGCGCCGTGTATAGATTTGGAGCAGAATCTGGAATGAGCCGATGCCGCAATGCACTCAGGTAAGTCGGACCATTTGAGAAGCACCCAGAACCCAAGCGCCAGTGGATGAACGGCTGTCGATCGAAGTAACAAGCCACTGAGAATGGTGCTTGCTTCGTGAAATCCGCATCGCCCAGCTCACCCGGAGGATACATATCGACCATCAGGGTCATGACTGCCTGCGAGCCGACTTGATCCTTCTCCTTCAGCCATTCATTGATGCCCTTGCTTTCGCAGACAGGATACACAAGGAATTCATCGATGTCAGCGAGAACTACCCACTTGCCCAGGGCATGTGCACCAAGGACAGCCTGCTGCCAAGACACACCGTAGTGCGAGTATCGATACTCTGTGTCCGCCGAATACAAGACCACATCTTCTTGTTGAAGCAGATACTCCCGGGTCCCATCATCCGAGAGATTGTCGATCAAGACAAAATGCCTGACCCCAAGCTTTCGATAATGGGCCAGAAAGTGTGGCATCAGCACCAACTCATTCCGAGCTACAGCCACCACGATGACCGGCGCCTCGCGCAATGCTCGGACCGTCTCTGCCTTGCTCAATAGTTCCAGCTGGTTGGTTCCCGCCACGCCGCCCAACACCGGTGGTGCGCTTGAAGGCCAGATTCGGGCCGGCAGGAGCGCAGGCCCAGTCTGCAAAGACTCGACCCAAGGCAGTTGTTCAGCGTCATCCAAGTGGCTGACGAGCGTCGGACTGTTGGCACTTGGCAGGAAGCCGTTCTGGTGCGAATTGACGGGCGTCGCATTCACTCCCCATCGACGCCGAACCAGGGTTTCGTAGCCTTGGCTGGACGGCTCAATGCCGCACCGTTTGAGCAGGTCACCAATCAGCTTGTCCTCCATGAACGCACTGCGAGCCAGCCGCGCGCCGGCCGTGCTCTCGAGACACTTCAACAAGCTGCCCATAGCGAACCGTGACAGGCAGTAGCCAGCGCCACCGTCTGCATAGGCGGACGGCTCTGGTGACTTGTCGATCGCGCCCCTTCCTCGTTCCG
>CALRVU010000016.1:0-17204 GCA_943371685.1 Bordetella parapertussis
TCGGCGAAGTAGGTCATGGCCAGGGTGCGGGGGATGGGCGTGGCCGTCATCATCAGCAAATGCGGCTCCAGCGCCTGGCCACCTGCCGCCTCGGGCGTGAGCTTGCGGCGCAGCGCCAGCCGCTGCGCCACCCCAAAGCGGTGCTGTTCATCGACGATGGCCAGGCCCAGGCGGGCGAATTCCACATCCTCCTGGATCACCGCATGGGTGCCCACCACCAGGCGGGCCTCGCCGCTGGCCACGCGGGCCAGCATCTCGCGCCGCTGTTTGCCTTTGCGGCTGCCGGTCAGCCAGGCCACGGTCACCCCCAGCGGCTCCAGCCAGGACACCAATTTGGCAAAGTGCTGCTCGGCCAGGATCTCGGTCGGCGCCATCAGCGCGCATTGCCAGCCCGCGTCCATGGCCACCGCCGCCGACAAGGCCGCCACCACCGTCTTGCCCGAGCCCACATCGCCCTGCAGCAGGCGGTGCATGGGCCGGGGTTGGGCCAGATCGGCCGCAATCTCGTCGCAGACCCGAGCCTGCGCCGCCGTCAAACCAAAGGGCAGGGCGGCCAGCAGCTTCGGACGCAGGCCCTCGGGCAGGGCCTGCATCACCGGCGCAAACAGCAGCGCACGCTCGCGGCGCGATTGCATTTGAGAGAGCTGCTGGGCCAGCAGCTCCTCGAACTTGAGGCGCTGCCAGGCCGGGTGGGTGTGATCCTGCAGGGCGGCCAGGCTGGCCGAGGCAGGCGGATGGTGCAGAAAATTCAACGCATCGCGCAGCGAGGGCAGGCCGGGCGGCACGGTGCCAGCGGGCAGAACTTCGTCCAGCGGCGCGCGGGTGAGCGCACCGGCCACGGCCTTGCGCAGATAGACCTGGGGCAGCTGGGCGCCGGCCGGATAGACCGGCGTCAGCTCACTGGCCAGTGCAGCGCCGGGCACCACCGCCTTGAAGGTTGGGTGCACCATCTCGCGGCCGAAGAAGCCGCCGCGCACCTCGCCGCGCACCCGCAGGCGCTGGCCCACGGCCAAGGTCTTCTGGTGCGAAGGGTAGAAATTGACGAAGCGCAGCACCAGTTCATCGCCGGCCTCGTCCTGCAACCGCACCACCAGTTGCCGGCGCGGCCGCAACTCGACTCGGCAATCCACCGACACCGCCTCGACCTGCGCCGTGTCACCGGTGCGCAGCGCGCCCAGCGGCGTGAGCTGGGTTTCGTCCTCGTAGCGCATGGGCAGGTGCAGGGCCAGCGCCAGCGGGCTGTCCAGGCCCATGCGGTCCAGCGCCTTGGCCGGTGCCGACCGGGCCGCTGCCGGCGCCGCCACCGGGGCGGCGGGCGGGGCAACAACACCATTGGCAGTCGGGGCGTGGCGGGGGGGCATGGGCGGATTCTCGCCGGGCCATGAAACAATCGCAGGCCGTTTCACTTGAAGGCCGGTTCAGCCTGCAAGCCATGTCCATTCCTGCATCTTCTGCCCCTGCGCCCGCCTACACGCTGGCCGACTTCGATTTCGAGCTGCCGCCCGAACTGATCGCCCAGAGCCCTGCCGCCGAGCGCAGCGCCTCACGCCTGCTCGATGGCTGCGGAACGAACCCCGTCGACCGCGTGTTCCGCGACCTGCCCAACCTGCTGCAGGCTGGCGACCTGCTGGTGCTCAACAACACCCGGGTGATCAAGGCCCGCCTGCATGGTGAAAAGCTTACCGGCGGCGCGGTCGAGGCGCTGGTCGAACGGGTGCTGCCCAATGGCGGCGAAGCCGGCAGCGAGATGGTCGTGCACTTGCGTGCCAGCAAGTCGCCCAAGCCGGGCAGCCGGGTGCGCCTGGGCACCGACCGGGGGGAAGGCTTTGAGGCCGAGGTGCTGGGCCGCTGCGGGCCCGAGAACGCCCTGTTCCACCTGCGCGTGCCGGGCGATGCGATGGCCTTGCTCGATCAGTACGGCCATGTGCCGCTGCCGCCCTACATCACCCATGCCGATGCGCCCGAGGATGTGGAGCGCTACCAGACCGTGTTTGCCGCCAAGCCCGGCGCGGTGGCCGCGCCCACCGCATCGCTGCACTTTGACGAGGCCCTGCTGGCGCAATGTGCCGCCCGCGGTGTGGCCACCGCCACCCTGACGCTGCATGTGGGCGCAGGCACCTTCCAGCCGGTGCGCACCGAGAACCTGGCCGAGCACCGCATGCACAGCGAATGGTTTGAAGTGCCGCAGGAGACGGTGGACGCGATCACCCGCACCCGCGCCGCCGGCGGCCGGGTGATTGCCGTGGGCACGACCGCGCTGCGGGCGCTGGAGTCGGCCGCGGTGCAGACCGGCAGCCGCCACGGCCTGGACCGCGCCTGCAGCGGCGAGACTGACATCTTCATCACCCCGGGCTTCGGCTTCCGGGTGGTCGATCTGCTGGTCACCAACTTCCACCTGCCCAAGAGCACGCTGATGATGCTGATCAGCGCCTTTGCCGGCCATGAGCACGCCATGGCGCTGTACCGCCACGCCATCGAGGCACGCTACCGCTTCTTCAGCTACGGCGACGCGATGCTGCTGGCACGGCGCTGAGTGCCGTGGGCGGCCGGCGGCCTGTGACAGGCTGGCGCAGATCGGCGCGCCGGCCTGCGCCAGTCTGGGCACACGCTGCGCCATCCTGGCAAAACGATTTCGAGGCTTGATCTGGCTCAATCAGGGCGGTTGGGCGGCGCCTAAGGTGGCGCCATCACCCCCTGCAAGGAGCCCTCGATGACCCGCGCCAACCCACTCTCCATCGCACTCACCACCCTGTTCACGGCCGGCTTGCTGGCCGCACTGCCGGCCCAAGCCACCAGCAAGCAGGACAACGCCATGGTCAACCTGGCCAACGCCAGTGGCTGCATGACCTGCCACCACATCGACCCCGGCGCCAAAGGCCCCGACGGCCTGGCCCCGATCGGCCCAGCCTGGCGCGATGTGTCGGCCAAGTACCAGGGCCAGGCCGGAGCGGCCAAGCAATTGACCGCCACCGTGCTGGCCGGCTCCAATCCCTATGAGAGCCACTGGAAAGGCAAGGCCAGCGGCCTGGCCATGCCGCCCAACAAGGTGGCCATCAGCCCGGCCGATGCCGGCAAGCTGGTGAACTGGATCCTGGCCCTGCCGCCCAGCCCGCGCTGAGTCTGTCTCCATCGCCGGCCCACCTCGCCGGTCCGCATCGCTTGACCTTCATCAAGCGATGCCGCCAGCGCTTGGGCGTATGGTGCGGGCATCGTCTGCATGCAGACCCCTGACACCGACCCTGCCACCATGCGCTCCACCACGCCAGCCTCCATTCCGCCGCACCACCACCGCGCCCTTGCGCTGGGCGTGTTGTCGCTCTGCCTGGGGCTGAGCGCTTGCGTGCACCCCCAGGCGGGAACGCCCCGGGAAGCCGCGCCGGCCACACCTCTGGCCGTCACGGCAGCCGCGACCGCGCCGACGGATCGGGTGGACGCCCTGCTCAAGCTGGCCAGCACCAGCGGCTGCATGGCCTGCCACCAGGTGGACCGCGCCGAGACGCCCGACACCGAGGCCGAGGACGAAACCACCGAGCCGCCGGCCCCGCGCCCGCCGGTGGCGCCAGCCTTCCGCGATGTGGCGCAGAAATACCGCCAGCGGCCGGACGCCACCCAGCGCCTGACCGCCACCATCCTGGGCGGCTCCAATCCCTTTGAGAGTCACTGGAAGTACCAGGTCAGCGGCCTGGCCATGCCGCCCAACCGGCTGGCCGTGAGCGAGCCCGATGCCCGCAAGCTGGTGCAGTGGATCCTGTCGCTCGACGACCCGGAGTGAAAGGAACCGCAGCCGCGGGCGTCTCGCCGGCGCGTCAAACCGGCGCATCCACCCAGCCCAGCTGACCCTGGCCCAGCTCATTGAGTCGCAGCACCAGCGCGGCCTGCGCGGCCTCGGGCACGCTGAAGCTCAGGCCCACCAGGCTGCCATGGCGGGCCGCCAGCAGCTGGGCGCCACCGGCCTCCAAGGCGCGGCGCACATGGCCCTCCAGCGCATAGGGCAGCTGGCAGTGCAGCTCGCAGCGCCGCTGCAGCGCCACCTTGTCGACCCCCAGCAGGGCCTGGGCCACGCTGTCGGTGTAGGCCCGCAGCAGGCCGCCTGCGCCCAGCTTGACGCCGCCAAAGTAGCGCACCACCGTGGCCAGCACGCTCTCCAGGTCCTGGTGGCGCAGCACCTCCAGCATCGGCCGGCCGGCCGTGCCACCGGGTTCACCATCGTCCACCGCGGCCGACTGGCCACCGGCCAGCAGCGCCCAGCAGACATGGGTGGCACCTGGGTGGGCGGCGCGCAACTCGGCCACCCGGGCCAGCGCGCCCGCCCGGTCGGCCATGGGCTCAACGCAGGCGATGAAGCGGCTCTTCTTGATCAGCAGTTCGTGGTGGGCCGGGCCGGCCAGGGTGTAGGGCATGCAGAACAGAACGAAATGACCGTGAACGCTGAAAAGAGAGGTCCACTCAAGCTGCACTGTGGCACAGCCGCCTCGGCGACAATTCGACCATGCTCCAGTTTGAACTGCTCAAGACCGAAGGCCATGCCCGGCGCGGCCGCCTCACGCTCAACCATGGCGTGGTCGAAACCCCGATCTTCATGCCCGTGGGCACCTACGGCACGGTCAAGGGCGTGCTGCCGCGCTCCTTGCACGACATGGGCGCGCAGATCATCCTGGGCAACACCTTCCACCTGTGGATGCGGCCGGGACTGGACGTGATGGCCAGCTTTGGCGGCCTGCACGGCTTCGAGAACTGGCACAAGCCCATCCTGACCGACTCGGGCGGTTTTCAGGTCTGGAGCCTGGGCGAAATGCGCAAGATCACCGAAGAAGGCGTGCGTTTCGCCTCACCGGTCAATGGCGACAAGCTGTTCCTCACGCCCGAGGTCAGCATGCAGATCCAGACCGTGCTCAACAGCGACATCGTCATGCAGTTTGACGAATGCACGCCCTACGAGACCAAGGGCCACATCACCACCGAGGCCGAGGCCCGCAGCTCGATGGAGCTGAGCCTGCGCTGGGCCGGCCGGTCCAAGGCCGAGTTCGACCGCCTGGCCAATCCGAATGCGCTGTTCGGGATCGTGCAGGGCGGCATGTTCGAGTCGCTGCGCGAAGAGTCGCTGCACCAACTGGTCGAGCTGGACCTGCCGGGCTATGCCATCGGCGGCGTATCGGTGGGTGAGCCCAAGGAACTGATGCTGCAGATCATGGCGCACACGCCGCACCGCCTGCCCGAGCACAAGCCGCGCTACCTGATGGGCGTGGGCACGCCCGAGGATCTGGTCGAAGGCGTGGCCTGCGGCGTGGACATGTTCGACTGCGTGATGCCCACCCGCAATGCGCGCAATGGCCACCTGTTCACCCGCTTTGGCGACCTGAAGATCCGCAACGCCCGCCACAAGAGCGACCACCGCCCGATCGACGAGACCTGCAGCTGCTATGCTTGTGCCGGTGACGGCCACGGTCAAGGCGGCTTCAGCCGCGCCTACCTGCACCACCTGGACCGCTGCGGCGAGATGCTGGGCCCGATGCTGGCCACCATCCACAACCTGCACTACTACCTGAACCTGATGAAGGAAGTGCGCGCCGCGCTGGACGCCGGCACCTTTGCAGAGTTCAGAAAGCAGTTTGCCGCCGACCGAGCGCGCGGGGTGTAGGGTCATGCGCCGCCGGGTGCTGTCGACACTGGCCCTGGCTGCCGCCTTGCCCGTGCAGGCCGCGCCACCCACGGCAGCGCAATGCGCCCAGGCGCAAGCGTCGCTGCCAGCGCAAGTGGCGCTGTGGCGCGGCCGCCTGGCCCAGCGCCTGAACCTGCGCGAGGCCGAGCTGACGCCGCGACTGAATGTGCTCCACAGCGAGGCCCTGTGCTGGAACGGCGGCATCAGCCTGGTGGTGCGCTACACCTGGCGCTACGACTGGGCCCTGGTGCCCGGCCAGGACAGCCAAGCTTTGCTGCGCACCCAGCTGCCAGGCGGCGACGCGGTGGCACAGCCGGCCTTTCTGACCGCAGAGCAACTGGCCAGCGCCAGCGAGCAGGCGGCCCCCGACACCCAGCTGATGCTGCGGCAGGCCGAGGCCGTGCTGGCCTTTGCCAGCGCCGCCCAGGCAGAGGCGGCCTTGATGGACGCGCTGCACCCACTCAGCGGACAGGCCAGCGTGGCCCTGCGCAGCGAACTGGCCTTCTATGTGCCCGGCGCCGTGCCCCGCATCAACGGCCAACCCTGGATGCTGGCCCGGGCCACGCTGGACGAGGCTGCCAACCGCTGCGCCAGCGGCCAGCTGAACCTGGTCACCGGCCGGGCCGAGGTTCGGGAAATGCCGTGCCGGGTGTCGGGAGGCCCGGCCAGAGCGGCGCCTTAGGCTTATTCGTCGAGCGGGCCGCCGATCAGGCCGATGCTGCTGTCAGCGGCACCCAGCAAACCGGTCTTGGCATAGATGCCCAGCTTGGCGCGGGTGTCGGCGATGTCGAGGTTGCGCATGGTCAGCTGGCCGATGCGGTCCAGCGGGGTGAAGGCGCCTTCGACTTTTTCCATGCTCAGCCGCTCGGGCGCATAGGTCAGGTTGGCGCTGTCGGTGTTCATGATCGAGTAGTCATTGCCGCGGCGCAGTTCCAGCGTCACCTCGCCGGTGATGGCGCGGGCCACCCAGCGCTGGGCCGACTCGCGCAGCATCATGCACTGCGAGTCAAACCAGCGGCCCTGGTACAGCAGGCGGCCCAACTTGCGGCCGTTCATGCGGTACTGCTCGATGGTGTCCTCGTTGTGGATGCCGGTCACCAGGCGCTCGTAGGCGATGTGCAGCAGGGCCATGCCCGGGGCTTCGTAGATGCCGCGGCTCTTGGCCTCGATGATGCGGTTCTCGATCTGGTCGCACATGCCCAGGCCGTGGCGGCCACCAATCTGGTTGGCCTCCTCGAACAAGGCCACCTGGCTGGCAAAGGTCTTGCCGTTCAGGGCCACCGGCACGCCTTCTTCAAATCGCACGGTCACGGTCTCGGCCTTGACCTCAACCTCGGGCTTCCAGAACGCCACGCCCATGATGGGTTTGACGATGTGCATGCCGGCATTCAAGAACTCCAGGTCCTTGGCCTCATGCGTGGCGCCCAGCATGTTGGAGTCGGTGCTGTAGGCCTTCTCCACGCTCATCTTGTAGTCAAAGCCGGCAGCGATCAGGTACTCGCTCATCTCCTTGCGGCCGCCCAGCTCGTCAATGAAGGTCTGGTCCAGCCAGGGCTTGTAGATCTTCAGCGCCGGATTGACGAGCAGGCCGTAGCGGTAGAAACGCTCGATGTCGTTGCCCTTGTAGGTGCTGCCATCACCCCAGATGTTGACGCCGTCCTGCTTCATCGCCGCCACCAGCATGGTGCCGGTCACGGCGCGGCCCAGCGGCGTGGTGTTGAAGTAGGTGGCGCCGCCGGTGGAGATGTGGAAGGCGCCGCACTGGATGGCGGCAATGCCCTCGGCCACCAGCTGGGCGCGGCAGTCGACCAGGCGGGCGATGTCGGCACCGTAGGCCAGGGCCTTGCGCGGGATCTCGTCGTAGTCGGTTTCGTCAGGCTGGCCCAGGTTGGCGGTGTAGGCGCAGGGCACGGCCCCCTTGGCGCGCATCCAGTGCACGGCCGCGCTGGTGTCCAGGCCACCAGAGAAGGCGATGCCGACGCGCACGCCGGCGGGGAGTTGCTGCAGGATGGTGGCGGACACGATGGGCTCTTTAAGTTGGGCCGGCGCGACAGGCGCTCTGGCGGGTTGAACCCCTGATTTTAGGTGCTGCGCCCGCGCCATCACGAAACTGACGCATCGACAGGTCAAGCTCGGGATGGTCGTCGGCGGTGCGATGCACGTACCGTGGCCCCGACGCCAGATTCCCGGCTTCGACCGTGGCCTGCCCTGCCCCCTTTTTGCCGATCTGCCGATCTGCCCCGAAAGCCCCGCCATGACTGCTCTGGACCGCCGCCGATTCTTGCAAACCGCTGCCGCCGCAGCCGGCGGTGCCGGCCTGCCGCCGGCCATCGCCCGGGCGCTGGCCATCCCCGCCCACAACGCCACGCAGAGCCTGAACGATGTGCAGCATGTGGTGATCCTGATGCAGGAGAACCGCTCGTTCGACCATTACTTTGGCACCCTGGCCGGCGTGCGCGGCTTTGGCGACCGCTTCACCATCCCGCTGCCCGAGGGCAAGACCGTGTGGGAGCAGAGCAACGGCGCCCGCACCGTGCTGCCCTATCACCTGGACAGCAGCGCCGGCAATGCCCAGCGGGTGGGCGGCACGCCCCACTCCTGGCGCGACGCCCAGGCCGCCTGGAACGACGGCCGCTTGAGCCACTGGCCGCTGCACAAGACCAACCACGCCATGGGCTACTACCGCGAGGCCGAGCTGCCCTTCCAGTTCGCCCTGGCCCAGGCCTTTACCGTCTGCGACGCCTACCACTGCGGCCTGCACGGCGGCACCAATCCCAACCGCCTGTTCTTGTGGACCGGCAGCAACGGCGCCCACCCGGCCGGTGTGGCCGTGGTCGTCAATGAATGGGACGGCATGGACGCGCCCAGCACCGGCTACCAATGGCCCACCTATGCCGAGCGCCTGCAGCAGGCCGGCGTGCGCTGGAAGGTCTACCAGAACCTGCCGGACAATTTCACCGACAACCCGCTGGCCGGCTTCGTCAACTTCCGCCAGGCCAACATCGACATGGGCAACCAGCCCAGCGGCGCGCCCTACACCGCCTGGAGCCCGGCGGTAGACGCTGCCACGCCCCTGGCCAAGGGCATTGCCAACACCATGAACGACGGCGGCTTTCTGCAAAGCCTGCGCGACGACATTGCCGCCGGCCAGCTGCCCCAGGTGAGCTGGGTGGTGGCGCCCGCCACCTACAGCGAGCACCCCGGCCCCAGCTGCCCGGCCCAGGGCGCCTGGTATGTGGAGCAGGTGCTCAATGCCCTGACCGCGCAGCCCGAGGTCTGGAGCAAGACGGTGCTGATCGTCAACTTCGACGAGAACGACGGCTTCTTTGACCACATGCCACCGCCGGCGGCGCCCTCGCTCAATGCCGACGGCAGTGAGGCCGGCGCCGCCACCTGCGACGTGAGCGCCGAACGCTTTACCCATCCGGCCCCGCCGGGCACGCAAGACCAGCCCCGGCCCGACAAGGGCGTGTACGGCATGGGTCCGCGCGTGCCCATGCTGCTGTTGTCGCCCTGGAGCCGGGGCGGCTGGGTCAACTCGCAGGTGTTTGACCACACCTCGGTGCTGCAGTTTCTGGAGCGCCGCTTTGGCGTGCAAGAGACCAACATCAGCCCCTGGCGCCGCGCCGTGGCCGGTGACCTGACCTCGGCCTTCAACTTCCTCAACCCCAACAGCGAGGTGCTGCCAACGCTGCCCGAGCTGACCCGAGCCGGCGTGGACGCCCTGCGCGCGGCGCAAGAGGCGCTGCCCCGCGTGCCGGTGCCCAGTGAAGCAAGTCAGACGCTGCCGCAGCAAGCCAGCGGCGTGCGCCCCTCCCGCGCCTTGCCCTATGCGCTGGCCGT
Source organism: Bordetella parapertussis (assembly GCA_943371685.1). GTDB lineage: Bacteria > Pseudomonadota > Gammaproteobacteria > Burkholderiales > Burkholderiaceae_C > Ideonella > Ideonella parapertussis_A. Next base: position 9,503 of record CALRVU010000016.1, read on the forward strand.
GCAAGCCACGCCCGAAGGCACTTCCATCCGGCTCGACTTCATCAACACCGGCAGCGCCGGCGCGGTGTTCCATGTCTATGACCGGCTGCACCTGCGGCGCCGGCCGCGCCGCTACACGGTGGAGGCCGGCAAGGCCTTGGCCGGCAGCTGGAAGCTGCTGAGCACCGCGGGCCGCTACGACCTGTGGGTGCTGGGGCCCAACGGCTTTCACCGCCTGTTCGTGGGCCAGCTGGCCGCCCGCCGGCAAGGTCCCGCGCCCGAGATCCGGGTCGAGCCCCAGCCACGCGGCCAGTCCTTGCAGATCACCGTGCGAAACGCCGGCACCGCCAGTTGCAGCGTGGCCATCAGCCCCCTGGCCTACCGCCAGGACGGCCCCTGGACACTGAACCTGGCCGCCGGCACGGAACAGGTCTGGCAACTGGACCTGAGCGCCCAGCAAGGCTGGCACGACTTGCAGATCAGCAGCCCCGACCTGCCCACCTGGCAACGCCGCGTGGCCGGCCGGCTGGAAACCGGCCGGCACAGCATCAGTGATCCGGCGATGGGGGTGGGGATGCGGCGGGGGCGCTGATGCCCGCTTATTCCGTGACGGTGATGGTCGTGCCTTCAGGGAACATCACGTTGAAATCCGTATCACCGCCGTCCGCTGCGTTGGTATAGGTACGGGTATTCGCGGCGAAATCAGCGATGGTCAGTGTGGTAAGCCGATAGCTTCCCGCGTAATAAAACGATGAGCCTGCTGATTTCTGGGTGGTTCTCAACGTCAGCTTACCTTGCCCGTTAGCTGTTGCAGCCGCAGAGGTATTCACACAAATGTAGACCTCTTCCAAGCAAAATGTCGCTTGAGCCGACTTGACGCCACTCACCTTGGTTTCACCGGTGTCTTGCAGGCTCACATTGAAACCAGCAAAGATCGACGTATCAAGTGTACCCTTTTGCACGCCAGTCAAGCTGAAGCTCGGGGTGACAATCTTGCCACCGGTCACGGTGGGCGCCTGAAGATCGCCTGAGCTTCCATTGATGCGGACCCCTGCAGGCAAGCCCATTTGCTGCAACTGCGCGCTGTCGAAATAGCGATAGTTACCTGCCGCATCAAGGATTGATGCTGAATAGATTTGCCAATCGCCAGCGGATTCAGCGCCTTGAAGATTGATACCAATTTTTCCTTTGAAATCTTTGAGAGGATATCCAACAAGCTGCTCGACACTCAACCACGAGTAAGTGGGTTCCTTGTATATCTGAAACTGAATTCTGGCAATACCCGAGAAGTCATCGGAAGCCTCTACGCTGAATTGAATCTGGGCGTTGGACTTGCTCGCATCCACCTCCGGCGTCAAAAGCTTGATGGACTTCAACACCGGCGCGTCAACGTCCACCTTGATCCAGTTGGGCGAAGTCCCGCCACCAGGCTGCTCAGGTTTCGGCAACGCCTTGGCACCCAACCGCGCGGCGCGCTTTTCCAAGAACGCCTTGGCAGCAGGCGCCAAAGGTTCCATTGGTGCAGCGGCCTGAGCCACCGAAACACCTGAGACGGTCAAAGCGGCCGCAACGGCCAGACGGGAAACAGATTTCATGAATGACGCCCCTGGGGCATGGATCACGCGGCCCACGACACAGCCCATCGCCATGCGTTTCGCGCGGCGCGACGCTAACTCAAGATTTCCGCGCATCCATCCCCAAAACTGGGGGTGCTACACAAAAGGATGACGCTTACGCCAGCGAATCGACCACGATGTAAGCACACACTCCCGTCAATCCAGCTGGTTTCAAAGCCGGAGGACAGCCTATGGCACCAATGAGATCGCGGCGCCCTCAGGGAACATCACGTTGAAGTCGGTGTCACCGCCCTCTTCTTTGCTGGTGTAAGTGCGGGTATTGGCGGCAAAGTCCGTCACACTGAGGGTTGTCAGTTTGTAGACTCCAGGCTCATAAAGCCCCAGATAATAGTAGTCAAAATAAATGGTTCTCAGCGTTCTCTTGGCTTGACCACTGGCCGTTTCGCTGGCTGCAGTTCCGAAGCATTTCTTACTTTTTGCCAGATCACAGAAAGTTGCTGTCGCTGACTTGACGCCACTGACCTTCCCAGCACTGGTGTCCTGTGCTTGAACATTGAATCCCGCAACCATCTGGTTGGTCAAGGTCCCCTTCTGATACCCAGACAAGCTGATCGTTGGTGTAATCAACTTTCCACCGACAACTTCAGGGGGTTGAAAATCCGTCGCACGCCCAGCTACCACCAACGCAGCCGGGACACCCAAGCCCTGCAACTGAGTCTTGTCAAAGCTCCGGACGTTCCCGGCCAGATCTGAGATTGTGAGGGAGTTTGCCTCCCAGGTGCCTGCGGAATTGTCATCCCCAAGGTCGATGGCAATTTTCCCGTCAAAACTCTTGGTCGGATATCCAATGACGTGGTCAATCTTCAACCAACCACCGTCGACGTCCCGTCGCAATTCCAGCTCAATTCTAAAAACACCTGAATACTCATCCGCGGCAGCGATCTTGAATCGAATCTGCGCCCCCGGCTTGCTGGCATCGACCTCAGGAGTCAGCAAGCCGATGGCAGTCAGAACCGGCGCATCAATGTCCAACTTGATCACCGCTGGCGCGAGCACGCTCGTCGACGGCAGCGGACTGGGCGAGACCTTGGCCTCGAGTCGCGCGTTTCGGGTCTCCAGAAACGCTTTGGCAGTCGGTGCCAACGGTTCCATCGGTGCAGCGGCCTGAGCCAGCGAAATACCCGAGATCGCCAATGCAGCCGCAATGGTCAGACGGGAGACAAGTTTCATGAATGAGGCCCTTGGGCATGGGTCACGCGGCCCACGACACAGCCGATTGCCGTGCGTATCGCGCGCATCGACGCTAACTCAAGATCTGCGCCCACCCATCCCCAAGTTGACATTCGCCACAGGTTTCGCAGACGCACACTTGAGAGCCCCATTCGGCTGCAATCACGCACGACGATGGAACTGACGGCCTCAGAGCAGCACGACGCCTCAAGGGTCACCGGGCCGAACACGGGCCCAGAGCGCTGCGGCGCCGATTCTGTCGGCTCGCGCGGACGCTGCCCCTGTGAGATGGCGTGAACGCCGTGGTCCCGATCCTTTGGATGAGATGAGAATCACCCCATGACCACAGACCCGCGCCAACTGCTCGCCTTGCTTGAGCGTTTCGTCCAAGGCGAAGATGTGTCCCTGGACTGCGCAAATGCCATCGAGTTGGCACTGGACGAGCGTTTCCCCTCCGACGATCTGATGCAGGACGCCGTGCTGATGTTGGCCTCCTATCGTCCCGGCGGGGGACCCTACCTCCATGACGAGCATGCCATCAGACAGTGTCTGACCGGCGTTCAGAGGCGATTGGGGTGTCTGGCTTGAGCATCATGCCCGCCAGAATCTTGAGACGATGACGGACCTCGCTCTGCTCAAGACCGTCGACCCTGAGTTGCTGGACTGCGCCTTGGGTCGATGGAAGGGCTTGGGCGCCGCGCACATGGGTCAGATCCCTGCATGTCGAGCCGCCGCCCTCACTGGGGAGCCTGCCAGCGCAGAGATGCTGGACGCACTGTGTCTGGCGCTGCACTCGCCACCCGCCGCCCTGGCAGAAACGGTCTGCTTGATCGCGAGGATTCTGGTGGCCCAGGAGCAAAGCGCCTTTTCGTTGATCCTGTCGCTGACCAGATCGCGCTCAGCACAGGGGCGTGCAAACGCTTTGCTGTGCATGCCGCCAGAGACACCTGACGCCATGGCGCGACCGGTGCTTCTTGCCCTGCTTCACGACCGCTCCCGCAAGGTCAAGGAATTGGCGGTCGACTGGATCAGCCGGCACAACCTGAAGCAGCACTTGCCCCTGCTGGAGGGCATGCTCAGCGGCGGCACATCACTCGACGGCTTCGAGTCCCATCTAGCCCGCGAGGTCTGCCTGATGAAGCACGGCCACCACGTCAGCCGAGGCGTTGGGTCGGTCTACGTGACGATCGACACTCCGTGCGGTCGATTCGGCGGATTTGTCGATGGCCAGCAATCGCAAGGGCTGAGTGACCAGCAGATCGCTGATGCGTTCACTCGACGCGGTTGAAGATGCAGAACCACCCGCTCTGGCCGCACGGCACTTCAACCCATCCTCTTCTAGCTGGCCGGCCTGCTGAACACACCGCCTCACCGCACCTTCCATTGGGGCGGTTGGCTGCTTCGGCTTCTCGCTGTCTGCACGTCGATTGCGCTGCTGGTCTTGGTGGTGCAGTTCATTGCCCCCGAGGAATGACCCGTCGGTGGAGAACGTCACCGTCATGGTGATTGGCTTGATTGCCGCGCTTTGGCTGGGACAGCAGGCGGCCTAGCTTCCTAGCACAACCGCAACGGCCGCGGGGGCGCTCATCCGCTATGCGAACGGCAAGCAACGGGTGCAGGTCTACAGCCAGAAGGGCGAGCTGCTGTCTGCCCAGAGCATCAATGCCGTCGGCACCTTCACCAGCAACACCAAGTACCACTTGATGGACGGCAAGGCGGTGCTGGACGTCAACGACAGCCCCCGCAAATCGCACTCTGCGGGCACGGACCTGTCGGAGCACGACCAAGTCGCGCTCGATGCCATCACCAATCTGCTCAACAACCGGCTTCGTCAGACGCTGAACTGGCGCTGGCCCATTCAGGCCTTCGCCGAACTCCTGCAAGACATCAACCACAAGGCTCAGGACGCCTGTTCGGCTTGCCTCAAGCCAGCCAAGGTGTGGCGCAGGGCTGTTTCCACGCTTCGAACGGCTTCGCTGGCATCAAAACCGAAGTTGTCGCGGTAGTAGCGCCAAGTGGTGGCTGACAACAAATAGCGAATGTTGGCTGCGGCCAGCCGCCGCTCCTCTGGCGCCACCCCCACAAACTGCTGGTCAACCAGCGCCTGGATGGCCACCCAGCGCTGGGCCGCCTGGCTGTCGCGCATGCGCCCGAAAATTTCCGGCCTCAATGCGGCGCGGGTCAACTGTGGCCGGGCCTCGAAGCTGGCGAACAAGGCACTCGGAAAGGCCAGCAGTTCGGCCAGAGTGGCCGGCACGGCCGGGACGGCCAAGCGGCGCGCCGCTTCGCTCGCCAGGGCATCCAGCAAGACCTCGCGCGCCGGGAAGTGGCGATACACCGTGCGCTCGGACACACCAGCTCGCTGCGCAATGGCCGCGTTCACCAAAGCGACTTCGGGTTGTTCTTCCAGCAGATCGGCAGCGGCTTGCACCAGCCATAGGCGTGTCTGGTCCACCAGACGTTCACTCAGGCTGGGCACCGGCACCGGCACCGGAACAGGGGTGGGATCGGCCATGTGGTTTCGGTTGACGCGGCTTGCGACTCAATGTCATAGTCTATGACATTGAGTCCATTTGCCTGAAAGGTTGTGTCCATGATCCCACACGCCCTGGTTCAACCCCATGCCGACATGCGCCCGCTGCAGGTCTTGGGAACTGAAGTGCGCTTTCTTTGCCGCGCCACCGACACCGACAGTCGCTTCTCCATGATGGAAGTGATGCTGCCCCTGGGCGCCGGTCCGCCGCCGCACCACCACGACTGGGACGAGGCCTACTACATCGCCGACGGCGAGGTGCTGTTCCAGCTGGGCAGCCAGGCGCACCGCGTGGCAGCGGGTGACTTCGTCTACGCGCCGGCCGGCACGGTGCACGCATTTCAGGGCCTGGCGGAAACACCCAGCCGCGTGCTCATCCTCGACGCACCGGCACATGCCGCCGGGTTCTTCATCGAAGTGGACCGCGAAGTGCGGCAGATGCCCGACGACGCTGCCAAGGTGCCGGCCATCGGGCTGCGCCATGGCGTCATCTTCCTGCCGCCGCAAGAGGTTCAGCCATGAGCACGTCGTGACTCCAACGGGCAAGCGGGCTCGTCCCGCGTGGGCACGGTGGAGAGGCCACGCCTGAACCATCGCTCTCAAGGCAGTCCGATCGTCAGCACCGGGACCACATCGGCCAAGCCCCAGGTGTAGTAGCTGTAAGCCTGGTTGAACGTGGACGGGCTCAGCGAGGCGGCTGCCACTTCGCCGTAGGCCGTCAGGCTCAGCAAGTCGCCCACGCGGGCCTGGCGAACCCACTGGTCCTTGAACTTCATGATGTGCTGGTGCGAGTAGCTGCCCGGCACGGACTTGGCGTCGCTCCACTTCTTGATCAAGGCGGACTTGCCGGTGGACGGACGCACACCACGCAGTTCGGTGGTGACGGCATACCGGGCGGCGGCGTCGCCCATCACCCACAGCTCGCCCCAGGCCGTGTGGGTCATCGTGCGCTCACAACCGGCGGCCACACTGGCTTGCAGGTCAGCCAGGAGCTCGGCGTCGATCAACAGGGATGCCGCACCCGCCACGGGCTGGGTGTCGCTGCTGTTGACAGCAAACACGACGATGCTGGCACGCGGGTCGACCTGGAAGGTGACCGTGCGCACGGTGGTGCAGGCGAGCGCGGCCGGGGCGCCCAGCAAGGTGGCGGCCATGGCTGCGGCCGCCAACAGGGTTGGATGAATGATCATGGGTACTCGCGATCGGCAGTGGGATGAGGATCTGATGACACGGCATGACCATAGCGAGACCGGCGTTACCGCAGCGTTACCGAGTGGCGTTCAGGATGGGCCGGGGCAGACCGGCGCCTCCAGAAGCCCCAATCCGGGCGTGGCTATACTCGTTTGAGGGGCATTCCCCCGGCGCCACCCAGACCATGAAGCCCCCCCAACTCCGGTTGCAGTTGACCGGCCAGCCCGCCTGGCACGACCCTTCGGGGCGCACGGGCCTGCTCTCGCGCAAGGACGCGGGCCTGCTGGCCTTGCTGGCCTGGGAGGGGGCAGTGCCGCGCGAGCGGGCGCTGGCCCTGCTGTGGCAAGACACGCCGCCCGACAAGGCCCACGCCAGCCTGCGCCAACGGCTGTTCCGCCTGCGCCGCGACACGGGGCACGATCTGATGCAGAGCAGTGCCAGCCTGAGCCTGGCGCCCGGCGTGGTGCACGACCTGAGCGAACCCGGACCCGAGGCGCAGCCCCTGCTGGCGGGGCTGGACTTTGGCGACATGCAGGCCCTGGACGAATGGGTGCAAGGCGCCCGCTCGCAGTGGGACGCCCGGCGCGTCGACCAGCTGACGGCCGACGCGGCCCAGGCCGAGGCCACCGGCGCCTGGGCCCGGGCGATTGCCTGCACCCAGCGCGTGCTGGCGCTGGCACCCCTGCAGGAACACGCCTGGCGGCGCCTGATGCGCCTGCACTACCTGCGCGGCGACCGGGCAGCGGCCATCGTGGCCTTTGAACAGTTTGAACAAGCGCTGGCGGCCGAGATCGGGGGCCGGCCGTCGGCCGAGACGATCGAGCAGCTGCGCCAGATCGAGAGTGCTGCCCCGCCATCCGCCCCCAGCCGCCGCGTGCTGCCCCCCTGCCTGGTGCGGCCGCCGCGCACCGTGGGCCGGGCCGGGCCGCTGGCGGCGATGGGGCGGGCCTGGGATGCCGGCCAGGCCTTCTTGCTGATCGGCGCGGCGGGCCTGGGCAAGAGCCGGCTGCTGGACGAGTTCTTGTCGACCTGGGCAGGCGGCAACCCGGCCAGCCTGCTGCGGGCGCAAGGCCGGCCGGGCGACGAGCGTGGCCCCTATGCCTTGCTGATGCGACTGTTGCGCGGCGCCGAGCCTTGGCTGGACCCGGCAAGCCTGGCCGAACCCGATCGCCGCGAGCTGGCCCGCCTGTTG